>JBBUAA010000035.1:0-8827 GCA_038061075.1 Patescibacteria group bacterium
ACCGTGCGGGTATGTTCAGTTTTTCAAACGTTGCACCTCAGTCTTTAATTCAAGATTCTCCTTTGACGGGTCCCTTTATGTATTGTATAGATACGTTGGACAGCGCACGGCTGTTCGGCTACATAGGAGGCTTTGCAGCCATGGAACGCAACCGGAGAAAGTACAGCGAATTGTCGGGGATCGAGAAATTTCTTGCAACCCTCGGCATGTTTCGCTGGGCATTTCCACTTGTTCTGCTTCCAATCAACTTCGGGCTCCCGCCGACGCTTGCAAGCATCGGCCTGTCGGTGCCCGACTTCGATTGGTACCTGTTCGTCTTCAACATCGTCGCGCTCGCCGTATGGATCGGTGCAGAAGGATGGACGCTCATCTACCGCTACACGTCGTCCGGTGCCCTGATCATTGATACCGTCGTGAGCATCCTGCTCGCACTCGCGTTGACCTACTACTTACGGGGCAATCTGGGTGATTGGCGATTTTACACGCCGTGGGCAGGAACGGTGATTGACGCGCTAATCGCGGCCGTTCTCGCAATTAACAACGCCGCGCAGAAGCCGCTCATCCACGACGTCAAAGCGAAGGATTGACGCTTTGCAAGGCACGCAGGGAGTCGATCAATATCCGGCGGCAGCCTGCGGGCTACCGCCGGCTGTCTTTTTGCAGCGCAGTTGACAAAGCTAGGATTTTAATGTAACGATACTCACGGCTCCTACGGCCATTCGGCTGTAGGTAGGCCATGTCGCAACGCCATTTTAGAGGTGCACCGATGGCAAGCGAAGATAATGCCCGCGTAGTGCTCACCGCACTCGCGGCAGCGGAGGAAGAACTCCGCCGATTGATTACGGAGCGCGACGATGCTCAAATCGCCGAACTCCGAACGAAAATCGAGGAGCAGGTCCGCAAGGTCGCTGCCCTTCGCCAGCTACATGAAGAGCGGACTCGCGGTTTCGCGGCTCTCTCGGCGGAAGTCGCCGAGCGTGAGGCCGCTATCACTCGGATCGCGGAGCAACTTGACCGCGACCCTCCTATCTTCACCGAGACCCAGAAGACGGAGCTTCTGGGCCTCCTCGGGAGGAAGTGATGTTCGGCTTCGGCCAGCTTGAGCGGTCGAAGCTCCTCTCGCGGGTAGTGCCCATGCTCGCGAGCTGGAACGTACTGTTCTTACTGGGCAATGCCACCGGTTGGTGGCGACCGGATCTGAGCACGAACCTACAGTTCGGGCTCGAGCTGGTCGTTCCGGCGGTGCTCGCAATCCTCTACTTCCATCTTGCGGGATTGTGGTGGCGGACGCGAAGGGCTGATGACAAGGAGGGTATCCACGCCGACTACGCTATCGGCTGGACGATGCTCCTCGTCTGGGGCTACAGCGTCTATCACCTGATCTTCGTAAGGGGGGTGGATTTCAACCAGCGGGCGATCGTGTATGCCGTGCTGGTGTACGTCATCCTGACGATTCCATTCTTTCGGGACCTCTGGACGACGTGGAAAGCGAAACACCGCTTGCGAACACCGCGTCCCCGCCCATCTCCGTAGGGCAGGATGTGCAACATCGAGGGGGGCCCGTGAAGCCCCCCTCATTTTTTTCCATATATAGAGCCATTATTTATGCTTGACAAATATAAATTAGGTGCTATTATGTCTATCGATTCTTTGCCTCCCACCGTACGTTGAAAGTCGGGCATTGCGGCTGACAAGCCGCAGTGCCGGGCTCTCAGACGCCCGCCATGTTCTTTCACATTCAGCTCAGCCAAAATAAAGTAAGGTGCTCGCCATATAGAACGCGAACTTCGTGTTTTATACGGTGTGCACCCTACCGCGTTCGTTTAACGACGAGTGCAGCCGAAAAACGGGGCAAACATCGATGTTGGAGAATTAAGATGAAACGCAATCTCGTTATCGCTACCCTCGCCGCCCTCGCTTTGGGCACCTCGACCGCCGCCATCGCCCAGGCCGCTGGGCCTGGGGCCCGCATAATCGCGGTTACGAATGTCGTCGAGATCCCGCAGGTGAACTCCTGCAAGGACACCTCGATCCTCAACCGTGCGACGGTTCCGGACGCAGATATCCGGGACTGGGGCCCGTGGACTCCGGTCGCCGCCAACGTCGGCGACACCGTCAAGTTCCCGGACGAAAGCGTTCATGAGGTCAAGCCCGGCGACGCCATCGCCTTCCGTCGTGCCACCGAGTGTGCGGCGCGATGGATGGGGCGCCTTGGGACCCCCAAGTTGCGGACGGGCAAGCCGGCGTTCGGTGGCTGAGCTGGCAAGTCCACTCGGGATGCGTTGGGCACGACACCGTTGTCGAGCTTGATGCATCCCGGTGGATGCCTTCACGTTTACCTCATTCAGAAAGTGCTTTTGTCAGGAATTGCTTGCTCGCGTCGAGACGTGGTCAAGCAGATCCAGATACATGGGTCTAGGTGCAACCAAGGGAGAGAGACATGCGTGCACTGATTGCTCTTTTACTATCGCTGCTCGCGCTGGATTCTCCCGCGTTTGCAGCCAAAAAAAAGGTCGTCGAGGCCACGCCCTCGCCATCCTGTTACCCAATTGGACGGGTGACACGATCACCGAAGGGCTACCGGCTGGTCACTGTCCGCTTGAGTGTTCCGGTACCGGAAGACAAAGACCCGATTGATGTCGCAAGAAGAGCGACATTCATTTTTGGTCTCCATTTTCCGGTCAAGTCATCCGGATTCAAGCAGGTCAGGACGGAATGGTTGATCGGGGCGATGACTTGCCGCGAGAACACCCTTCTTCCGGAAGGTTTCTTCCGAGCCGGTCCCGTATGGTTCCGGATGCGGACGTTAGTCGGTGAAGTCAAAGGGGATAGTTATATTCTCGAAACGTACCTATGGCTTCCGGCGAACGTCATAAAAAGTAAGCCGCGAGCTGAAACGCGACTGAACACTGGCGTGGGCTATCAGGGAGAGTGGACGGTCGGTGAATCGAACGAACTATTTCTCCGGCCGAGACCGCCCGACGACTGAAAATGCGGTTAGGGAGGGCACTAATATACCCTCCCGCCGCTGTTTTCTTGGGTCTTGACATTTGATTTTAGGGTTATATAATGCCACCCTTATTCAAGTTTGAGAGGTTTTAGTCAAATTACTTAAAAACATTATGACCGCCATAGCAAATTCTCGTCTCGCACTTGTCGGCTCTTTTTTTGTGCTGTTTTTTGTAGTTTCCTTGGGCTTTGCGCATGTTGCGCTTGCAGCGGACGAAGGCGGCGGCGATCTCGGCGGTGGTAGCGACTACCTATATATAGGCGACGCTGACGGTGTGTATACGGGCGGGTCTGATTACGTCTCGAACGACGGAACGGATTACGTATACAACGGGGGCTCCTCAGACTATCTCTACAATGGGGGCTCCTCCGACTACCTCTATAACGGCGGGTCTGATTATCTTTACAACGGAGAGTCCGACTATCTCTACAATGGCGGCTCGGACTACCTCTACAATGGAGGGTCTGATTCTCTCTACAACGGAGAGTCCGACTATCTCTACAATGGCGGCTCGGACTACCTCTACAATGGAGGGTCTGATTCTCTCTACAACGGTGGTTACGACGACTTCTACGACGAATACCAAGACACGTACTACCAAGACGACGTGATGTATTCCTACAGCCCCCAGAGTTCGTATTCGACGCCGCGCTATTCCACTCCCTCCACGCCGATACGCGTCTCGAACCCGAGCTACCCGAGTTTCGCTAGCTACCCGCAACAGCAACAGCAACAGCAACAGCAACAGCAACAGCAACAGCAGCAACAGCAGCAGCAAATGCAGCAAATTCGGCCGAGCAACACGACGATTAACACCTGCACCGACTTCAGCTGCAACACCACCAACACCAACACCAACGTCAACACAAACATCAACAACAGCGGCAACACGTCGGTCTCGACAATCGCTCAGGTGACTCCGGTGTACCAGACACCCGTGCAGTATCCGGTGCAGTACGTCTTCCCGCAGCCGGTGTACATTCCTCCCCAACAGTACGATTACTGCCCCAACCTCCCGGGCATCCAGACGGTGCTTCCCGCGGGTTACTACGTGCAAAACGGCTACTGCTACCAACAGACCTACCAACAGACCTACCAGCAGCCGTACGTCGCACTCTCGCAGATCCCGTACACAGGATTCGACCTCGGCGCGACGGGCAATGCCATCTACTGGGGCGCGCTTCTTTCCTTCGCTCTTGCGTCCGCCTACCTCGTCCTCTACTACCTGCCGTCGCTACCGCTTTGGCAGGCAGGCAAAGGTGGCTTCGCGCTCGGTTCGATCGCGTTGGCTCGCGCATCCCGTTCCTCGAACTCGGTGAGCACGGAGAGTACGTCAGGCTCTCTCAAGACCCCCGCCATCTTCGCAGAGACTCCCCGCGCGAAAGCGCCGACGGTCCCGACCCCCTCCGCTATCGAGGCAGAGTTTTCCCGCTTCATCGGAGCGATGCCGAAGGACAAGATGAGCTTCGCCAAGGTTGAAGAGGGCCAAGCTCCGCGCATCATCATCACGCGCAACTAAACTAATAGCAGCGCAACATAGCAAAAACCCGTAAGGCGTCGCCTTACGGGTTTTTGTTTTAGAGCACGATCTCGTCACTTGCGCGTCATTATCTCGACCTGAAGGAGCGAAATAAGTTTCTCGACGTCCGGAGTGTCTTTCATTTTTCCCGTTCTCGTCTCGACGGTGAGCTTGCCCGCTTCCAACTCTTGGTCTCCGATAACCACGAAGTAAGGGACTTTCTCGATCTTTGCCGTCCGGATCCGCTTGCCGAGGCTCTCGTCGACGTCCATCTTCGCGCGAATTCCAGCCCCCAGTATTTTCTCAAGGACGGTCCTTGCGTATTCCTCGTGTCGCTCGGAGACGGGAAGAATCTTCACCTGCACGGGGGAGAGCCACGTGGGGAGACGGCCCTCGAGATGTTCCAGAAGGACGGCGAAGAAGCGTTCGATAGAACCCATGATGGCGCTGTGTATCATGACGATGCGCTCCTTCTCGCCGCGCTCGTTGACGCAGGTGAGGTCGAAGCGCTCCGGCAGGTTCATATCAAGCTGAATGGTCGCCACCTGATGCTCCCGCCCGATGGAGTCGGTCGCCATGAAGTCGAGCTTGGGGCCGTAGAGCGCGGCCTCGCCGGGCGCTTCGACATAATCGGCGTTGCGCTCTTTTGCTATTTCGCGGAGCGCGGTCTCGGCGTTCTGCCATATCTCTTTGGTGCCGAGGTATTTTTCCGGCTCTTTAGGGTCGTGGAAGGAGAGGCGCGTGCGGACTTTGAAGCCGAAGGAAATGTAGAACACGTCGACGATATCCCACAGGCGGAAAAATTCCTCCTTGACCTGCGCGTGGCGGCAAAATACGTGGCTATCGTCCTGCGTGATAGAGAGGACGCGCGTGAGGCCGCCGAGCTCGCCCGACTGCTCGTCGCGGTAGACCATGGTGGTCTCGGCGTAGCGCTGGGGCATCTCGCGGTAGCTGTGGGGCCTGCGCGCAAATATCTGCGTGTGGTGCGGGCAGTTCATCGGCTTCAGCGCATATTCGCGGCCCTCGCGCGAGGTGATACGGAAAAGGTCTTCGGAGAATTTGTCCCAATGTCCCGACTTTTCGTACAGTTCCTTCTTGGTGATGTGCGGGATGGTGACGCGCTCGTAGCCGCGCGCAGAGCGCATTTCCCAGACGAAGCGGTCCAATTCCTGCCGCACGATGGTGCCGCGCGGGGTCCAGAGGGGAAGCCCCGAGCCGACAAGGTCGGAGGTGGTGAAAAGGTCGAGCTCCTGCCCGATCTTCCGATGGTCGGGGACGGATTCTTTTTCGTCGGGCTTCTTTGCCATGGTGCTCCCAATCATATCCCGAATATATAAAAAACGAAACGGCGGCCCGTGGGCCGCCGCAAGAATGCTATCGAGTATTGTGTTCCGATGGCGGATGATGAGCGCCGAACTCATCTTTGAGTGCTTCGCAGAGAATGCCTGCTTCCATCAGCTTGGCTTCCTCCGAGCGTCGCCTGTCTTGCTCGAGTCGATTGAGCGTGACACAGACGTCCGCGATATCGCGAATGAGCATCGAGGTACAGTATTCGGTACGCGGATGCACATCTTTCAAGGCACGCCCGACATGCCCCGCATATTTCGGCTTATTGGATGCAAGATCGCGTATGAATGTCAGCAATATTTTGCGGCCGCGTTTGATGTTCTCGATTTGTACCGGCGTGTACTTGTTATCCTTATTTGCGGCCAACCGTACAGCCCTCAGGCAACGGTCGAATATCGCAGCTTTCGTCTTCCGGCTCTTTCCTTTATGCATCTCTCTCCTCCAACCATGTTAACGTCCAACTCGATAATCCTTATAACCTGTTTTCAGGTAAATGTCAATCACAACGCCTTCGCACGCTCGACCACAAAGCTCGTCTCGCCGTTCCTCTCCGATATTTTCCCTTTGACCACGACACAGGAGCCGGGGGTCAGAAGCGTTTCGTATTCTTTAAATGTTCGCGGGAACGCGACGATTTCTATCGTGTCCGAATAGTCGGCCATCTTCAGGAAGCCCATCCGCTCGCCGTTCTTGGTCATGTTGATGCGCGCGCTCTCGATGAATCCCGCGATGACCGTTTCCACCCCGCGCAGATGTTCTTTCGCATGTTTGATGGTCTTCTTCGCATCGGCGAATTTCGCGCGGTGTTTGTCGAGCGGATGCCCCGATACATAGAGGCCGAGGAGCTCTTTTTCCCATGCCAAGAGCGTCTCGAGCGGCACCGGCTCTGCCTTGTGCAGAGAGAGCGACACGCGCGGCGCGCTCATGGTACCGAAAAGGAGGCCTTGGTCTTTCGGGGTGGTGAACTGTTCGCGATGGAAGGCGAGAAGCGTATCGATATTGGCCATGAGCTCGCCGCGGCTTAGCTTCATATCGTCGAACGCGCCGCATTGGATGAGCGACTCAAGCGATTTCTTGTTGATGTTTCTGCCCGCCCCGTTAGAGGCGCCGCCTCTAACGGGGTCCGGGATGCGTGAAAGAAAATTTGCGATGTCGGTAAAAGGACCGCCTGTTTTCCGTGCCGCAATGATGGAATCGCCGACGCCCATACCGAAATTCTTGATGGAGTACAATCCGAATCTGATGTTGCTGTCATCGATAACGGTGAAGTTGCCGTAGCTTTCATTCACCGACGGCGGCAAGACCGCGATACCCATGCGCTTGCACTCCGCGACGACCTCCGCGATCCTTTCCACGTCGCCGGCATCGGCTGTGAGTACCGCCGCCATGTAGTCGACGGGAAAATTAGCCTTCATGTAGGCCGTTTTGTAGGCGAGGTTGCCGTAAGACGCAGCGTGCGCCTTCCCGAATCCGTACGCGGCGAAGGTCTCTATCTGCTCCCAGAGTTTCTGCACCGCATCTTTCTTCATACCATGCGCGATGCATCCGGCGGTGAAATGTTCTTTTTGCGCCGCCATCTCTTTGGGAATTTTCTTGCCCATAGCCTTGCGGAGCTTGTCCGCTTCGCCCCACGAGTAGCCCGCTATTTTCACGGCAGTCTCAAGAATGTCGTCCTGATACACGATGACGCCGTACGAATTTTTGAGTATCGGCTCCATGCGCGGGTCGAGGTACCGGACAAGCTTCGGATTTTTCTTGCGTTCGATATAGGCGGGGATGAACGCCATCGGCCCCGGCCGGTACAGCGCGACCATGGCGTTGATATCGTGGATGGTCGAGGGCTGGAGGTCGACCAGATAATTCGTCATGCCGCCGCTCGCGAGCTGGAATACGCCGAGGGTCTCGCCGCGCGCGAGGAGCGCATAGGTCTTCGCGTCGTCGAGCGGGAGCTTTTCAAGATCTATGCCGACACCGAGGCGCTCGCGCACACGCGCGACCGCATCGGCCAATACAGAGAGGTTGGTGAGCCCAAGAAAGTCGAATTTGAGAAGTCCCGCATCCTCGACGGCGTGCATGTCGTACTGCGTGATTATCTTGCCGCCCTTGGGGTCCAATTGTATCGGGACGAAGTCCGTGACGGCAGTCGGCGCGATGACGACGCCGGCGGCATGCACGCCGACGTGCCGCGCGTTGCCTTCTATTCTTTCCGCGAGGTCGAGTACCTCGCGCGCCGCCGCATCGCTTTTCTTCGCCGCCGCCAATTCGGGCACGCTCTCAAGCGAACTTTGTATCGATACGGGAAAGCCTTGTTTGCCGAAGGGAATTAATTTCGCGAGCATATCGCCGAGACTGTAGGGATGACCGAGCGCCCGCGCGACATCGCGCACCGCCGCGCGCGCCATCATCGTGCCGAAGGTGCCTATTTGCGCCACGTGCGTATCGCCGTATTTCGCGCGCACATAATCAATGAGCTCATCGCGGCGGTTGTCGGCGAGGTCCATATCGATATCCGGCGGGCTCGGACGCTCGGGATTGAGAAATCGCTCGAAGGGGAGCTGATACTCGAGGGGGTCCACCGTCGTGATGCCGGAAAGGTACGAGACGAGCGAACCCGCCGCGGAGCCTCGCGTGTTGGTAAGGATGCCCATCTCGCGCGCGTGGCGAAGCAGGTCGGCGACGACGAGGAAGTACGGCGCATAGCCCTTTTTTGCGATGATGCCGAGTTCGTAGTCCACGCGCGCGTCTGTTTCCGCCGTGTGCGAAAGGCCCCGCTCCGAAAAGCCCGCCTCCGCGAGCGCCGCGAGCTCCTTGTCGGCGGTGCTGCCTTCGGGTATGGGAAATGCGGGGAATACCCACGAGCCGAGCTTGAGCGTGAGGTCGCACCGCGACGCGATGCGCGCGCTATTCTCGAGGGCTTCGGGAAGGTCAGCAAACAGTTCTTTTGCGCGCGC
>JBBUAA010000035.1:8927-10049 GCA_038061075.1 Patescibacteria group bacterium
CCCGTCCGTATCTTCCGCACAAGCTCGCGCGCGGTCGCGTCTTCCTGCTGGAGGTAATACGTATCGTGCGCGGCTACCAATTCGACGCTGCAATCGCGAGCGAGCGCAATAATGTCCTGCGTGTGTTTTTCATGTCCGTCTATTTCCGGATGCCGCGTGAGCTCGACGAAACAATCCTCGCCGAATATTTTTTTGTACCACGCGAGTGTCTCCTTGGCCTGCTCGCGGTTGCCCTCGCGGAGCGCTCTTGCATGTTCTCCGCCGAAAGAGGGGAGTATCGCGATGAGGCCGTCGCGGTATCGCTCGATGAGCTCTCGGTCGATGCGGGGACGGTAGTAAAAACCTTCGAGATGGGATTTCGAGACGAGCTGTATGAGGCTGTGGTATCCCGCACTATTTTTTGCGAGCAGGATGAGGCGCGAATGGCGGTCGTCAACGCGGTGCTGTTTGTCATGCCGCGTGCGCGGCGCGACGTAGAAATCCACGCCGATAATAGGCTTCACGCCGTGGCTCTTGCACTCTTTGTAAAAATCTATCGCGCCGTAGAGGTTGCCGTTATCGGTCAGCGCGAGTGCTTTCTGCCCGTCGGCCTTCGCGGCGGCGACAAGCGCGGGAATTTTCGGTAGCGCTTCAAGAAGAGAATAATGGGAATGGGTGTGGAGATGGACGAAATTCTGCGCACTCATGCGGGCAGTATAGCATCGGCAGTTTTCTATATCTGCTGAGAAACTTTGACGTCTTGGCGGTATGAAGCTACAGTGAAGTCTGCCGATAATGTATGGGTCCGGCACAGGTCGGGCGGTGGTCGCCCGGCTTGAAAAGTTTACAGTGTAGGAGAATGGAATGAGCGGACGCGGACATCCGCCTGCAAAAGGCGGCAGTCTTCCTTACGATCCGGATTGGATGAGCAAGTTGCCCCCGGTAGCAGACCCGGGGGAAAAGGACACTGCGCCTGCACAACAAATGCAGGTGGCAGGGGGCGACAACGTGTCGCCCCATCAAGACGATCAATCGCCGGGCTCCTCCACCCAGCCAGACTGGCCGCGCTTCGGCAACAAGTAGTTGCCTAAGCGCACGGGGGGCGGCATGCCATGCATGCCGCCCTCAACAATTTTTTGAATG
>JBBUAA010000036.1:0-1208 GCA_038061075.1 Patescibacteria group bacterium
CCGGAAGCGTCATCGCCTATTATCAACCGGTATGCTCCTTGTTCGATTTCTGGGCGGATTTGCTTGATTATATCTTGTATGGGGACCTTTAAATCCCGCACAGCTTGCTCCTGTGAGGGCATCAAGACTCCGCTCGACAAAGCCTTCTCCCGCCGTTCTCGTATGGGATTGCTCGCGCCCTCAATCATGCAACAAGATGTTTAGCGTATTTTCGAGTAGGGCGGATACCGTTCGGGGTCTATGGAGCGGTCGAAGCACACCTCTCCCGCTTCATGTTCCCAATTGTCCGCGACCGCGGGACCGACACCCATCGGCTCAGGGATCTTCGCTATCGAACGGCCGTTGCTCAGGCTCCCTCCGGCATTGGCAAACGTCGCGCACAGCTTGAAGGCCAATGCACCGGTCTTCTCATAGCGGTATGCCGCCTTGGTCTGCGGGTCTACGGGAATTATGTTGTTGGTTATCGGGTCATTGAGTTCCGCGAGGTCCGCCGGCAGGCTTTCCTTCTGCTGCCAGTAATTCACGATCTGCCATTGGATGTTCTGCAGGTCCTGCAGGCGGATAGCGTCCTGCTTTTGTACGCGCATTTGCTGCGGCGTACCGATGATGAAGAAGCCCGCGATTATCGTGACGAGGACGAGTACTCCCGCCGCCCAATTCACCATGCGCGCGCGGGCGGGCTCGCGCTCCCAGTAGCCGCGGAGGTCGGCCGTGAAGTGCATGAATCCGAGCCCTGCGACGAGAAGCACCGTCAGCACTTTGAGGAGAAAACCTGTCGTGAGGTCCTCACCCTGCAGATAGGTATTGAGAAGCACGATGAGGTCGATGACCATCGTCGCCCCCGCGAGGAAGAGCGTGAGGAAGAGCGCCCAACGGCGGACCCATATCTCGTTGCGCGAGGAGTCTGCCGCGATGGAGCGGCGGATGAAGCGCATGAGGACGAGAAATACCGGCGTGAGCACGATGAGCGATGCGGTCTCGTAGCTGATGCTCGAGGAATACGGGTCGTAATAATAATAGTACGGGTCCGTCACCGGATTCGGGAATGCGTGATTAATGTAGTCGAACACGAGCGTGATAAAAGCGACGACACCCGCATAGAGCGCGGCCATCGCACCAAACCAGAGCACAAAATCCTTCGGCGTTACCTTTGGTTTATCCATAGGCTCTAGAATATCACAGTTGCGTTGTTGTCAAAACAGTCGTGC
>JBBUAA010000037.1:0-1548 GCA_038061075.1 Patescibacteria group bacterium
AAACGTGGATGCGGAAGGAGGCGAGCGGTGGAAGGTGCTCAAAGATTTTCTCGATGCATCGGGGGCGGGCCCCGCCGGTGGCGGGGCGGGATATGTCGTCGTCGACGCGGGAGTGGAGAGCGACTTGTCCGACGTGCACGATGATGAGCGTGCCGACTTCCGCCGCGAGCTCGGTGTCGGGAACGACGGGCTCGACGACCTCATTAAAGCGGGCTACCGTTTGCTCGACCTTATTTCATTTCTCACGACCGGCGAGGATGAATCGCGGGCGTGGACGATACGGCGCGGCTCGACCGCACCCGAGGCGGGGGCCGCGATACACACGGATTTCCGGGACAAATTCATCCGCGCCGAAGTCATCCGTTGGGATGTCTTGCTCGAAGCGGGGTCATGGTCAAAGGCGCGCGAGAAGGGGATACTCCGCACTGAAGGCAAGGAGTATGTGGTGCAGGACGGGGATGTGATGGAGTTTCTGCACAGCTAGCGAGAATGTTCGACCTCGTAGGTCGAACATTGCTATTCGAGAAGAAACGGTCTGATGTCGTTAATCTCGATATCTTTCAAGTACGAGGCAATCTTTTGCCCATAGTTTTTAAATATGTCACCGAAGAGTTCTTTTGTAATAATCGATGGAAAATTCTTTTTCCCGCAATAATCGAGATAACTACTCCATCGGTATGTATCGAGGTAGGCAAGCGCGTCTTTTGCTTTTTTGATTTCGAGTGTTCGCCAGCTTTCTGCGCCTCTCAAAAAGTCGAGGGGGTTAAGATGAATATAGTGGAGAATGTGAAGAAAATATGCGTCAGAATTGATGTGGATCTTTTTTGTACGGCCTTGAAAGAGCGTGCCGACACGTTTGTACCGCGCGTTGAAATACTTTGCATAGCCGACATTCAATTTCATGATGAATTTGGTAATTCCACCGTCAACGATTTCGGATACCAGTAAGTGGTAGTGATTTCCCATAATGCACCACCCGTGTATGTCGACGATTGGGTCCCGTTCAGATGTTCGACCTACGAGGTCGAACATGATGGCTTCCGGCGAATCCGGCGGCAAACCCCGAACCGTATTCGTCGCGGAAGCACTATCGTTAAATTCGTACAAGTCGTGAACGAATCGTGCTTGATCTTGGTTATCGAGAAAAATTTTTCGTTTGTCGACGCCGCGATTCAATAGATGGTAGAGTTCCATTCGTGCAGTATCTCATGTTCGACCTCGTAGGTCGAACATTTCCCGATTGGATTACGACTCTTTGTGAATAAGCCCGTACTTGGCTAAGATACTTATGATAGAAGCACCGCACTTTTTGCAGAATTCGTAAGAATCGAACCCGATGCCCGCCTGAACGACTGACTGTCGGTCGGTAAGCGTTTTCTTACAACGGTCGCATTTGCGTACAAGCATATAAAACCCAATCTATCACCCCGCCTCCAGTTCAAAGTCTTAGATTTTCTGTGGACAATGGAAACGCAAGCCTTTTAACGACATCCGCACGACTGTTTTGACAACAACGCAACTGTGATATTCTAGAGCCTATGGATAAAC
>JBBUAA010000038.1:0-6366 GCA_038061075.1 Patescibacteria group bacterium
TGTCAGATTTGACACTTTGACAAAGTGTTTTGTACTTGATACCGTACTTGATTACCCTATGGCCTCGAAGAACATCAAAGTCTTGAAATTCGGAGGTACCTCCATGGGGTCGGCGGTGGCCATGCGGAAGGTCATTGATGTCGTTCGAAAACAGCAGAAGGATGCTCGCCCCGCCAAAGGCGGGGCACGGGTGGCCGCGGTCGTCGTCTCGGCCATGTCGGGCGTCACTGACCACCTCATCAGGATAGCGACCCTGTCGGCCGCGAAAGACCGGTCGTACAAAAAACTTTTTGCGGAATTGGAAGCACGACATATACGGACGGTGAAATCACTCATCGGCCCGCGGCACCGCGCGCAGGCGCTTTTACAGGTAAAAACACTCCTCTCGTATCTGCACGACGTCGTCCGGAGCGTGTACCTCGTCGGCGAACTTTCACCGGGCGCTCTCGACCACATTATGAGCTACGGGGAGCGGCTCTCTGCGCGCATTCTGGCGGAAGCGCTCTCCGACCGCGGCGTGCCTTCGGAATACCTCAACGCCCGCAATGTGGTCGTGACCGACGACAATTTCGGGGAGGCAGCGGTCGATTTCAAAACGACCAACAGGAACATCAGGAATTATTTCCGGAAACATCCCAAGCTCCAAGTCGTGACGGGCTTCATCGGCGCGACTCCCGACAAGAACACGACGACCTTGGGGCGCGGCGGGAGCGATTACAGCGCCGCCATTTTCGGCGCGGCACTTTCCGCGAACGTCATCGAGATATGGACCGACGTCTCCGGCGTCATGACGGCCGACCCGCGCAAAGTGACGGACACGTTGCCCATCGCGTCGATGACGTATCAGGAGGCGGTGGAGATGTCGTATTTCGGCGCCAAAGTCATCCACCCGCCGACGATGCGTCCCGCGGAGGAAAAAAATATCCCGCTACTCATCAAGAACACCTTCGACCCCGCCGCTGCCGGCACCGTCATCGGGAAAAAAGTGACGTCGAACGGCGCGCTAGCCAAAGGCATTTCCTCGGTCTCCTGCATCAGTATGCTCCGCATGGAAGGAAGCGGCATGCTGCGGATGCGCGGCGCCTCCGGCAGGCTCTTCGGCGCGCTCGCGCGCGCGCGGGTCAATGTCATCATCATTACGCAGGCCTCCTCGCAAAATTCCATATCGTTCGGCGTCGCGGCCAAAGACACCGACCGCGCATGCCGCGCCAGCAATGAAGAATTTGCCGCCGAGCGCAAAGAGCGGCTCATCGACGATATCGTTATCGCACGCGATCTTTCTATCGTCGCGGTCGTCGGCGAAGGGATGCAGAAGCGCATCGGCACCGCAGGGCGGCTTTTCCACACGCTGGCTAGGAATGGCATCAACGTCGTCGCGATAGCGCAGGGCTCTTCGGAATTGAATATCTCGGTCGTCATCGCGAAATCCGACGAGGAGAAAGCGCTCAACGCGCTCCACACGGCATTTTTCTTTCCGGAGGAAAAGGTACTGAACATCTTTCTGGTCGGGACGGGTCTTATCGGAAGCACGCTCTTGGCGCAAATAGCGCGGCAGCGCGCCTACCT
Source organism: Patescibacteria group bacterium (assembly GCA_038061075.1). Lineage (GTDB taxonomy): Bacteria > Patescibacteriota > Minisyncoccia > Phycocordibacterales > UBA2100 > UBA10103. The sequence continues at coordinate 1,567 of JBBUAA010000038.1, forward strand.
CGAGCGCGAGCATAATTTCTCCATCCGTATCGTCGGCATCGCCAACACGCACCGGATGGCCTTTGAGGAGACGGGGATCGAGCCCGACAAGTGGAAGCAGACGCTCGCGACCTCGAAGACGAAGGTTTCTTTGCCGAAATTCATCGACCTGATGAAACGGGGGAGCTTCACCGGCAAGGTCTTCGTCGACTGCACGCGCTCGGATGAGGTGGCCAAAGCGTACGCCGATATCCTCGAGTCTAATATTTCGATCGTCACGCCCAACAAAAAAGCGAATTCGGGTTCATATGAATATTACAAAGAGCTGCAAAGCCTCGTGCAGAAGCGGGGAGTGAAATTCCTCTATGAGACCAATGCGGGGGCGGCGCTACCTATCATCGGAACGCTCAAAGACCTCTTTCTAAGCGGCGACAAGATTATCAAGATAGAAGGTGTGCTTTCGGGCACCTTGAGTTACGTCTTCAACACCTTTACGGGCGACCGGAAATTCAGCGATATCGTGCGGAATGTGCGTGAGCTCGGCTTCAGCGAAGACGACCCTCGCGCGGATCTCAACGGCTCGGACGCCGCGAGGAAGATTCTCATCCTCGCGCGCGAGTGTGGCATCCCGCTCGAACTCGCGGACGTACGCGTCGAAAGTTTCGTCAGCCGCGCATCCGCACGCGCAAAGTCGGTGGAGGCGTTCCTCGCACAGCTCAAGAAGGAGGACGCTTTGTTTGAGAAGAAAAAGCGTGCGGCGGAAAAAAGCGGCAAGCGTCTCCGCTACATCGCGACCTTGGAGAAGGGAAGCGCCACCGTGGCGCTTCGCGCAGTCCCCTCGACGCACCCTTTTTATGACCTCTCGGGAAGCGACAACATCGTCGCCTTTACGACCGCACGATACAAAGACACGCCCTTGGTGGTCAAAGGCCCCGGCGCAGGCGCGGAAGTGACGGCCGCGGGTGTGTTTGCCGATATATTACGCACGGCTCGAGGCGTCTTATAGAGAATGTACGATGATTTTTGAACGTGCCCTAGGGGGGTGCATTCTGTCCGTAGATTCTGTACAATGAACCCAATGCTATCCGACGCGATTCGCGAGATGGTGGAAAGAATAGATGCGGCGGAGGAGGCCGCGCGAAGCGTCGTCTCAAGCGAGGGCATCTCCGAAGTCAATCGGATCGTCTCGAAAGCGGCGGGCTTCTACGAGAAGCTCCGTTACCTTATCGACTACCGCGAGGAACACACCATACGCCGCGCCGCTCTTGAGCGCATTCTGAAACGGCGGGTCTTCATCGAGCAGAAGGCCGAGAGCGGGTTCGTGCTCCTGCAGGAACTCGTGGACGGAAAATATATCGCGAAAGAGCAGGCGACCGAGGACGCGGCCCGCGACATCGACATCATCATCGGGAAATATCTCGAACTGCGGCGTGTCGCAAGCGCGAACGGTGTCGTGGGCAAACGGCTCGTGAGTTTTGCCGCGACCGAGATCGATGCGCGCCTAAGTCCGCTCGAGTACGCCATCGATCACGAGGTCACCGAGGCGTTCTTCAGAACGATGAAGGGGCACGTGTCCGTGCCGGGTTTTTCCGAGGAAGACATCAACATCCAGCTGTACGCCGCCTGCTGGCGGGCGCTCCTCGCCGCCGACAACGACCGCCTCGCGTACGCGCTCTGGCTTCTCTATGTGCCGGAGTGGAAAGGCGCCACCGACCTCGGAGACATCGCGGCCAAACTACCGGACATCGCGCATCGTATCCGTGCGGGTATCGAGGACACGCTCCAGTGGCAAATAGCACCCAAGATCAAGAACGAGAGCATCTATTTCCGCATCATCCGCGAAGTGATCCACAAGTACGGGGTGAATGCGGGGCGCGTCTTGGGCAATGCCCGCGAGCTCGATGACCACGCACGCGAATTTCTCGAGGCAACGTACGAGCGGGAGAACGAACGGATACAATCGAGCGGCATACGGGCGGTCATTTACCTCTTCTTCACGAAGATGACGGTCGCGCTCGTCCTTGAGCTTCCGTACGAGCTATTCATTCTCGGCGGCATCAATTATATTCCGCTCTCCATAAATATCCTTTTCCACCCGCTTCTCCTTTTTGCGCTTACGCGCCGCGCGGGGTCATTGGATGAAACGAACACCGAAGCCATCATCCGCGGTATCCATGGCATTCTCTACGAAGGCAAAGCCCGCTCCATCCGCGTACGGACCGGCTATACCCAGCTTTCGCTCATTTTCGGCGTCGCCTACATTCTCCTGCTCTTCCTCGTTTTCGGCGGCCTCATCGGTATTCTCCAGCTCATGGCCTTCAACCCCGTCTCCATAGTGCTCTTTATGTTCTTCCTCGCGCTCGTCTCGTACTTCGCGTTCCGCATCCGCTATCAGGCGCGCCGCTGGAAGGTCATCGAAGACCAGCGCTCGCTCGCCATTATCGCGGGCGTTCTCGCCATACCTATAGTCCGTACCGGCAGATGGCTCTCCAACACGTTTTCCTCTATCAACATCTTCGTTATCATCTTGGACTTCATCATCGAGACACCTTTTAAGCGCATTCTCAATTTTTCCAATCAGTTCATGCTGTATCTCAAAGATAAAGGCGATGAGATGAGGTAGAGCGGTCTAAGTAGATGCAAATTATCTACGTACTTATAAACACCGACCGGAGCGTATAGGTACATACCACGGACGTGTCCACGATGTACGCGCCCCTTTTTCTACGCTTTTCCCATATCCCAAATTCCTTCCGACCGTGAGCAAATGTGGGATATGGGAATTTCGTAATTTTTGCATAACATTAAAGAGGAAGAAGGGGAAAAGTTAGACTCCGCGAAGGGTCCGATGCTACAATCGCTTCATGAAGCCGATACTGTGGCGCATCTGGCGCTTCACGCGGTGGCCGCTCGCGGTACTCATCACCCTCTACGTTGCAATCGTCATTTATAGCTTTCCCCACGCGCTAGAGAAGGAGAAGACCGAGCAAACGATAGCCCGCATCAATGCGCAGAGGCTCACCATCGAAAACGTGAACGGCGAACATCTCCCGCCGCCGCCCGACCCCGCGCAGGTGGACGCCACTATTGAAGGAGTGGACGCGAATGCCAACGGTATCCGCGACGACGTGGAACTCGCCATCTTCGAGAAGTATCCAAATAATGCGAAGGTCCGAGCGGCGGAATTGCAGTATGCGATGGCGTTGCAGATGTATCTGACGGAAGTTTTTAATTCGGAGACGTGGGTCGACGCCGTCACACAAAACTCACGTGGCTATGCCTGTATATCCCAAACTTACCCACGAGACGACCTGAAGGAATATATAAGAGTTACAGATGCTCGTGTGGATGAAGTGAAAACTCTGATGTTCAACACCAAAGCACGGCAGGATGCAGATGTGCACGTCCGGACATTCACTACGAGTTTTGGTCTGCCGAACAGTAATCTTTGCGATATATCCAACCAGTGAGAATTTTTATGCCTCGAATTTTGCTTATTTTCTCGATATGCATTATCGTGTCGGCACCCTTTTCAGCCGTCGCCTCTTCTTGTTCGGATGAAGGATTTACTGTCGTCTATGTTAACGGAATCCTAACCTCGTTGGAAACTGCCGAATCAAACGCTGACAAGCTTCAGAAAACCATCGGGTACAGTATCGGATCGGAGGCTGTGACCGTAAGACTTGGCCACAATCTCTCCCACCTTGCGGGTGTTGCCGACGCCGCTCAATCGATAGCACAAACATTTGATTCTTCGATTTCAAACTACGACCGCAATACCATTTTGATGGAGATTCATCCGCAAGTAACCACCCGAAAAATACTTCTCGTCGGTCATTCGCAAGGAACTTTTTATACCAACGAGATTTACCGCTATTTTCTCGAACACGGGACATCAGAAGGTTCGACTGCCGTCTACAATCTCGCGACTCCTGCGTACTACGTTGCTGGAGGTGGAAGTTACCTAACGTCCTCAAATGATAAAGCAATATTAGAGATACGGGCACATGATAGGCGAATTGGAGCGAATTCTCCACTTCCCGCAAATATCGACATCCCGATGCCGCCGGGGGAGGAGAGCGAACGCTGGGGCGGACACCACCTTTCGACTAGCTATCTCGACGCCGCACCGGACCGCATCGTTGCCGATATTACACGTGCACTTACAAAGCTCCGGCCTGTCGCGGGAACAGCGAAAGATGGATGCTTCGAGCCGCCTAAAGTTGACCTTTCGTACAATGTCCAAAAAGCAGCGTTCTTTATTGGAGACCCCGCATCGCTCGCCATTAAAGTGGGTCTGGGCACGGTCAAGGACAGCGCCATTGCGGTCACGAAGACAGTTTCGAACGGCTTCGCCAATGCAGCGAAGCTGCTCAAAGAAGCGCTCACCAAATTACTCCCTCCGAGAGGCGGCCCGAGAGGCGGCCCGAGCGGCAGCCAGTCGGCTGCGGCCGCTTCCGCCGTGACGCCTCCGAGCGCGTCCGCGGTCAACAACACGAATACGCCGCCAACGACAAAAGTCGCGCCGCCAAACCCAAGCTCGACTCCCGCGCCACAGCTACCCGTCGCGCAAGTACAAACGCCGCAGATAGTCACACCACCCGTTGTGCCGCCTCCACCGCCGCAACCACAGAGTCCAAGCCTGCCCGCACCTTTTTCCGTCGCGCCGGGTTTTGGCGGGGGAGGAGGGGGAGCGAGCGCGCCGGTGAGTGCGGAGCCTGCGCCCACCCCCACTGTCGCAGTTTTTGTGCCGCTCGACATCGTGAGTCCGCTTGAAGGCGCGACCTTTGCCACAGCCGCCATCACATTCACTGGCACCAC
>JBBUAA010000039.1:0-2425 GCA_038061075.1 Patescibacteria group bacterium
ACCACCACAAAAACACCTTCTGAAACCACCCCATGATGGACGATGTCGCCTCGACCGGCGCAGAGGCGGCCGGCTCCACGATAACGATGAGTTGTTCTCCCCTTCCGGCGAGCGCGTACTGCTCGCGCAATGCTTCTTCCATCCCTCTGTCGGTCTTCAATTCCGCAATATCGTTCTTGAGGCGCGTTTCCCGCTCCAAGAGATCGGCACGCTCGCTTTCCGCCTGCACTCGCAAGCCTGCGGACTCACGTTCCTTGTGGTACACGTTCCACACGCCGCCGAGAGCGGCACCCACGAGTACAAGGAGCGCGAGAAGGCCAAGCCTCCGAAGGAATAGGCGCGCCGGACTTCGCCGTTGCTCATAACTCCGCATACGCTATACTATACGCTATTCCGTTATTCCATACGCTAATACCTACCCCATGAGCTTTCTCTACCATCGTCGGACAAAAAAGATCGTTAAGGCGGTCTGGAGCGTTGTTGCCGTTCTCATCATCATCGGTATGGTCGCTTTCTTCGCGCCCGGCCTTGTCGGCTTGGTTGGTTAGAGGTTCCCTAGGATATGGCAGGTGCGGCGCGCCGGAGCGCAGTTTTTTGACGGAAGAGTGGCTCAAACCGTCAAAAATACCGCGCTCCGGCGCGCTCTGGAGAGGTTTGCAAACGTGCTCTAGCTTTCGCGGACCACCTTCAAAAACACCCCGTACCACAACGCTTCGCGTTGGCTACGGGGCAGGCATCGTGCGGACTACGACTCCCGGACTACTTTCAGGAACACGTCGTGGGGGATGTCAACTTTGCCCCGGGCAAGCATCTTTTTCTTGCCTTTCTTCTGTTTCTCACGGAGCTTCATTTTGCGTGTGATATCGCCGCCATACATGTGCTGTGTGACGTCCTTCTTCATGGCCGACTTGCGGCGCGACGCGATAATACGCCCGCCCGTCTTCGCTTGGATTTTGAGCTCGAACATTTGCCTCGGCAACAGTTTTTCCAACCGCTCCACCATCGCTTCGGCCTCCATATTGATGCGCCGCTCTGACACGATACGAGAGAAAGCCGGCACCACCTCTTCGGCCACTAGCACGTCCAGTCGCACAACGTGCGCCCCCCGAAGCCCCAGTATCTCGTACGACAATGAGGCAAAGCCCGATGACGTACTTTTCAGGCGGTCAAAAAATCCCCGCATAAGTTCCCGCAGCGGCATCAGGGCATGGAGTTCCACCTTTCCGTCAGGCAGCGTCTCCGTATTACCCACCTCCGCCTCATGGTCGTACAAGAGCTGTGATATCCCTCCGATATACGCGGGCGGCGTCAATATCGTCACGCTCGCCCACTTTTCCCGTACACTCGCGACCGTCCCGTCGTCCGGAAAGCGCGCGGGAGAATATATTTCTTCAACATCGCCATTCGTCCGTGTTATCTCGTACACCGTCGTCGGCTGCGTAACGACGAGCTCCATGTTGAATTCGCGGCGCAAGCGCTCGACGATTATTTCAAGATGCAGCATTCCCAGGAACCCGCAGCGGAATCCCCTGCCCATCACGCCCGAAGATTCTTCCTCGTACGACAGCGACGAATCGGAAAGTTTAAGTTTGTCGAGCGCTTGGCGCAGCATAGTGAGGTCGTCCTGGCTCGCCGGATAGACGCTCGCCCAAATGACGGGTGTCGGCGCGAGATAGCCGTGGAGCGCCTCCGCCGACCGCTTGCTCTGCGTGATGGTATCTCCAACCGACGCGATGCCCGGTTTTTTTATCCCCGTCACGATGTACCCTATCTCGCCCGATTCGAGAGATTCACGGGGTGTCTCACCCGGCGTGAGTACGCCGACTTCGAGCGCGATGAAATCCGCCTCCGCCGCGACAAAGCGCAGGTAATCGCCTTTTTTGAATTGACCGCCGAAGATGCGGAGGTACACAATGATGCCACGGTGGTCGGAATAGCCGAAATCAAAGATGAGCCCCTGCGCGCCACTCTCCTGCGCCTCCGGCGGCGGCACACGGTCCACGACCGCATCAAGAAGCGCGGCTACGCCCTCCCCCGTCTTGCCTGAGCAACCCAAGACCTTTGACTCCTCGACACCGAGCAATGTCGCCAACTCCGTTGTTATCTCCGCCGTCCTCGCGTGCGGCGCATCGATCTTTGAGACGACCGGAATGATGATGCGGTGGAGTTTTTTTGCTACGGCGAGCACGGACAGCGTTTGCGCCTCCACCCCTTGCGTCGCATCAACGAGGAGAATGACGCCTTCGACAGCTGTGAGCGCGCGCGACACTTCGTACGAGAAATCAACATGCCCCGGAGTATCAATAAGATCGAGAACATACGGGATACCGTCCTTCTTCCACTCCATGCGCACGGGTGCCATCTTGATGGTGATGCCACGCTCGCGCTCGAGGTCCATCTTGTCCAAGACCTGCTCCTGCATGCG
>JBBUAA010000040.1:0-2254 GCA_038061075.1 Patescibacteria group bacterium
GCGGCAACCCGCTCCTCGACGGGCGGGTGCGTACTGAATATCTTCGCGATGAACTTTCCCGCCTCGTGCGCCCCGAAGGGATTCGAGATAAAGAGGTGCGCGGTCGCATGATTTGCGCGGCGCATTGGTGCCCCGTATGAAGATATCTTTTGGAGTGCGGACGCGAGCGCGTCGGGGTAGCGGGTGAGCAGGGCACCGGAAGCGTCGGCGAGAAATTCCCGCCTGCGGGAGACCGCCATCTGTATGAGCTGTGCGGCGATGGGTGCCAAAACAATAGCGACAATCCCCGCGATGAGAAGGAACGGATTCTTGTTATCTCTATTTCCTCCTCCGCCGAAGAAACTCATGCGCAGAAAAATGTCGGAGACGATGGCGATGAATCCCGCCAAGACGACGGCGACGGTCATCACGAGGATATCGCGATTGCCCACATGCGAGAGTTCGTGCGCAAGTACGCCTTCGAGCTCGCTCCTCTCGAGGCGCGAGAGAAGCCCCGTCGTGACGGCGACGACCGCATGCTTGGGGTCCCGCCCCGCGGCAAACGCATTCGGTGCGGGGTCGTCTATCACGTAGAGACGCGGTTTGGGAAGCCCCGCGGTGATGGCGAGATTTTCGAGGATGCGGTGGAGTTCGAGATACTGCACGGAGTCGGCTTCCTTGGCGCCGGTGGAGCTCAAGGCAATTTTATCCGAGAACCAATATGCGGTGATGTTCATCACGATGGAGAACGCAACCGCCGCGTAGAGGATAAAGGTGTTGCCGTATATCTCTGCAATGAGCCATCCGAGCGCGATGACAATGACCAAAAATCCGGTCATGAGAAACCACGTCTTGCGGACATTCTTTCCCTGTTGCGTATATAAAGAAGCCATACAAAATAGCGGTCAGTTGTCAGGTTTCAGGTTTCAGAAAATGCACCGATATTCCTGATCGCTGAAAACTGACTACTGAAAACTGACTTTCACCGGCTCCTTGGCCGCTTGTTCGTTCTCGCCGAGCTGGAAGAATTCGCGGGTCTTGAAGCCGAAGAGGTTGCCGACAAGATTCGTCGGAAATTGTTCGAGTGCGTTCTGCAATTCCTGCACGACGCTGTTGTAGAAGCGACGCGCCGCCTGAATTTTGTTCTCGGTGTCGGAAAGCTCACGCTGGAGCTCGACAAAATTGGAATTTGCTTTGAGGTCGGGGTACGCCTCGGAAACCGCGAATAACGATTTGAGTGCGCCCGTCAGCATGTTCTCCGCCTGCGCGTGCTCCTGCACCGTCTGCGCGCCCATCGCCTTCGTGCGCGCTTCGGTCACTTTTTGCAAAGTGCCCGCCTCATGCTTCGCATAGCCTTTGACCGTCTCGACGAGATTGGGGATGAGGTCGTACCTCCGCTTCAGCTGCACATTGATGTCGGACCATGCCTCTTCGGTCCTGTTGGTGAGCCGGACAAAGCGGTTGTACACGACGACCGCCCACACGGCGACTACCGCGACGATGGCGAGAATAATGTAGGACGTATTCATATCCGCGCATTATAGCACAAACTGATGTCGCAACACGCTACTGCGTCTTCACTTTTACGGTCGTCTGGCCCGAGATAGTGCCTCCCGTGGTCGTCGTACAGAGGATAGAGAACGTGGTCGACGTCGTGAGCGGGGACGTCGTAGCCTTGCCATCGCTAACGCTCGCGCCTATTTGAGAACCGTTGGGAGCCGATACGGTGCACTTCGTCGTCCCGACACTCGACCACGCGAGGGTCGCGATGCCGTTCACCGCCACGGTACTAGGATTCGAGATGATGGTGACGACGGGCGTGAGGGGGGAAGGATTTTGTGTGGGCGGGGTTGGTGTGGGCGAAGGTGGCGTCGGTTGCATAGGAGCCGGCGCGGGACTCGGCTGCACCGGAGCTTGCGGCCTCTGCGCAAGCGGCACTCCATCGGTGAGCGGATTGTTGTAACAACCCGAGGGGAATGGCGTCCGCGCGGGGACGGGCTGGACGACCAGCGGGTCTAGGTGGGTGATGCAGTAGGTATTCTGCGCGAAGGTCTGACCCGCCGCGCTGCCGCTCCCGCCGCTCCCGCCCCCTCCGAATAATTTGCCGAGCATTTGTCCAAGTGAGCTCAAAATTCCTCCGATGCCCCCGCCGCCGCTCGGAGTACTCGGCGCTTCACCTTGCGGCGTACTTTCCGACGGTGGCCGTATCTGCGGACGCGGAAGCGGAACAGGGACGGGCGGTTGCGTGGGTGTTTGGGGAGCGATTACTTTTGGT
>JBBUAA010000041.1:0-13883 GCA_038061075.1 Patescibacteria group bacterium
TGTTTCTTGATATGAAGCTTGAGCGCCGCAATGTCTTTGATGAAACAGCCCCCTCCCGCGCCGCGACCGGTCTTGTGGAGCGGCTGTGCGTAGCGATTGGAGATAAGCGGATCGGCAAGAATAGCGCGGTGCACGTGGTCCCAGTTGGCGCCGAGTTTCTTCGCGAGATCGTACATGATGTTGAAGAGGATGATCTGCATATACCCGCTCGCATTGTGGGAATATTTGAAGATCTCCGCTTCGGTGCTCGAACAAATTTGCGAAAAGGGTGCCTTCGGAAGGACTTTCTTCACTCGCTCGGCCGCGAGGAGATGTTTCGCGTCGTTGACGGCCATTCCCACGAGATTGGCGAACGGGTGCGCCGCATCATGCACGTGCGAGGCGATGGAAAGGAATTCCGGACCGTAGAGGAGGACGACATCGGGAAAATCTTTTTGGATATTCTCCGTCGTGCCGGGGAGTATCGTCGATTTGATGACGGCAATCTTCCCCTTCCCCACAAGCTTCAGCACGCTCCGTATGATGGAATCGTCGAATCCATCGGGAGTCGTCGGTGTCCACACGGCGATGAACACGATATCGCAATCTTTTATTTTGTGCTTGTTGCCGACATATTCCTTCTCAAGCGAATACCGCACCACGGAATAGCCGCGCTCTTCAAAGTTGTCCGCGTATGCCCTGCCTATCCACCCCTGTCCGATGAAGCCGATCAAAGGCTTATTTTTAGCCATATGCGCGATTGTAGCAGCTATTCCTTACGTATGCACGCAGCGATATCGTCGCAATATGCCCGCACGTATCCGTCAAAATCCGCATACGGATAATTGGTGAGCGTGCCTACGCGCGGTCCGTTTTCGAACCATTCTCTAAGGTCGTCCGCAAACCGTTCGGGAGAACTTATAATAGCGCCCGCTTCGCGCGCGACGCCGACGTCGGTCGATAAGACCGGCTTCCCTGCCGCGAGCGCTTCGACGGCGACCAGCCCGTATCCCTCGTACTTTGAGGGGATGAGTACGATATCGGAGAGGGCGTAGTACGGCGCGGCGTCATGCTCGCTTTCGAAGAATACCCGCTCAGCGACATTCAAACGTTTTGCAAAATGTTGCAATGAAACTTTCTCCGTGCCGGTGCCAACAACGATGAGGCACGCATCAGACGGAGCTGAGCTAGCAAAGGCTCGAAGCGCGAGTGACACATTTTTCTCGGGTTCGAGGCGCGAGACGACGAGGACCCGCGTACGGAAACTACCGAAGCGGCTCGTAATGGTCGCATCCGCCGCGCCGCGAACGCGGTCGATATCAACGAATATCGGCAGGACGGCAACGCGGCGTGTCGTCATGCGGGCTTCGACGGACTCCTTGATGCGGTTGGAAACGACGCGTATGCCCGCGGCCCGACGAAGAACAAATCCCGCGATGAGGACGCGAATGCGGTTTAGCAACGACAGCCGCGCGTACTCCGGCGACAGGAAATCCGTGTGCACCTGCACATGCAGCGGGACGTTATATTTTCGTGCTATCCACCATCCGGCCAGTCCGGTCTCAAAAGGGTCTTGCACGGAGACGACATCCGGACGTCCGAGTCGGCGCGCAATGCGGAGCGCATCGAAACCGAAACGCCATTTCGCCGGAGAGCCGGTCGGATATATCCGAAGCGTACCTTCATCAATGCGTTTCGCGCCGTCACTCCGAAGGGAAAACCCGATGATGTCCAGATGGCCGAATTGTTTCGCGTATGCCTCCTGCCGCTTGAATGCGGGAGTGCCGGAATACAGTATTCCCCGCTTCGATCTGTCGGCACCGATTTGAAGTATCTTCATACGCGGACAACTTTTTCGAAGAGAGCGCGATGCTCGCGGTAGACGGCATTCCAGTCGTGTGAAAATGAAATCGCCTGCCATTTTTTTACGTACTCCCGATAGTAGCCCTCGTCCGCAAGTTTTTCCAACTTCGCCGCGACATCCTCGACGAAATGCGGGTCAAGGGTCTCGGGTAGCCTGTCGGAAATACTCAAGTAATTCTCTCTCGTGACGAGCCCGGGTAGTCCGAGCGCGAGGGCCTCTGCCACCTGATTCGGCGAAATATCCGTCCAACTGGGGAGTACGAACGCGCGCGAATCCCTGATGCGTCGAAATACAGTATCGCGCGACAGGGGCCGCTCGAATGTCACCCGTTGCTCCATACCAAGCTCTCTGACCAGATGCTCCAACTCCACCTTGCGCGGCCCGTCACCGATGAGAAGAAGCCGGTAATCCTCCGGAATGTGCGCCTGTGCAAAAGCGCGAATGAGGGTATCGAGATTTTTCATGACGATAAAACGGCCCCAATAGACGAATTCGTTCCTTCGTGACGCGTCGTTTTTTGCGGCAGAAGATACTTCCGGCACCGGATTGAAAATAGTGGATACCCGCGCGGGCGCGAGGCCGTAGAAGCGCACGTAGAGTTCCCTCTGCGCATTGCTGTTGAAAACAACGTGGCGCGCACCCGATAGGACGAACCGTATCAGCCGGAAGGCAATCGCATATCCGGAACGGCGGTATATTCCCGATGTGTAGAATTCCCGCAGGGTCACGGGCTTCTGCCCCGATTCGAGATACTTTTGCTCCCACAAATAATCGCCGCCGACGCGGACGACGTATGGTTTCCCCCGCAGTTTCGCGGCGAGCGCGACGGGAAGACCTGCCGCGAACCAATCAAGCGTGTATATAAGGTCGCATGTCTTCGCCTCGCGCAGCACCGCAAAGAAAAATCTGATGCGATTTACCAAGCGGCCCCCGCGTACGATACGAATGAGTTTGAAGGGGTAACTATTGTCGGAATCCTGTAATGGCGTGGCCGAATACGTGACGACAACGACGGTATCGCCCGCCGAAGCGAATTTGCGTGCGAGCCGCGGCGCATACGTCGCTGGTCCCCCGACTTCAGGCTCAAAAATCCCCGTCGTGATGAGAATCTTCATACGCCATTTTTCAGAAGCGGCTCAAAGACTTTTTCCCGCATCTCTTTTGCGATAAGGTCCCAATCATATTTTTGCGCCGCCAATTCTTTCGCGTTCTTCACGATGCGCGCGGTCAAGACGGGATCTTCCATGTATTTTTTGACCGCGCGCGCCACCGATTCGGGGTCGCGCACGTTGCAAAAAAGCCCCGTCGGCTCCGTGTCGGGGCTGCGGTCGGGGTCGGAGAGGAAATCGGGGATGCCGCCGACAGGGGTCGCGACGACGGGGAGCCCCGCGGCAAAGCTTTCTATGAATGCGCTCCCCATACCTTCGACGAGCGAGGGACGCACGAAAATATCCGAGAGTTGGTAGATCGACGGTAATTCTTTATGGTCTATGTGTCCCGCGAAGATAACACGCGCGGCAACACCCGCCTTCGCGGCGATAGCTTCGAGTTTGCCGCGGTCTTCCCCGTCTCCCGCGATAAGGAACTTTACGTTGGCGGGAAGGAACGGAAGCGCGCGGATAACATCTTCAATGCCCCGCGAAAGGACCAAGCGTGAAGCCGTGAAAAGGAACACATCGCCCATTGTTTTGCCGAATTTCTTTTTGCTCTCCGTAGTATCCTCGTCCGCGACGGGCGCGGAGAATTTCGCGATGTCGACACCATTGGGGATAACGACGATGGGCCCGCGGTAGCCGACCTCACGTGCCAGATCTTTTATAAAATTGGATATCGTCTTGATGATGTCAGCATGGCGATATATCGCCCTATACAGGGGCCAAAAAAGTATTGTGATGGGGCGTCGAGCTCGCACCTGTCGTAGCGAATTACCGTCTTGAAGTTCAAGAAAATACGGGACTCTCGGGTGAGTATATTTGAAGAAAAGCGCTCCGAACCCCGCCTGATTCGCCATCATCGCCCAAATGGCGTCGTATGCTTTTTCTTGATGAAGCGAGCGGGCTTTGAAGAATGCGGTCAGCGGAAAAAGAAATTTTGCGAGCTTTATTTGCCATGGAAGTGCGCGGTCGGACACCTTCACGTTCTCTGCAGTAAACCCGATACGGTGCACCGTGACATTCCCTATCTTCTCGACCGCCGGAAGTGTGCGGTCGAACCGCAAGGTCACCATGTCGAATGAGTATTCGTTTTGGTCGAACCTATCCGTTATCTCCTTTACGCAGAGCTCCGCCCCGCCGACATACGGCGTATACGCGAGCGAGAAAATCAGGATTCTTTTAGTCATGTTGCTCGGGATTATCACCAGATAGTTGGAATACCTTTATGATCTGGCTTGGTTCTACACGATACGTTGTACCCCGTCCCTCATAAAATCCATAGCGTTCTATCATGTGCGGGTGTAGATACGAGAAAGTCACGCTTGCTCTTGTGAGAAGATTCGTAACCGTCGCGTCGACACTGGATGATGTTGAATCCCGAAAAGGAGATTCCTGGAATCCCTTGGTACGCACATCCTCGATTCCAAAAGGAATACCGTTGAGAGTAAAATTTTCAGCCTGAAGATTTTCACTGATGTACATTGTGTATTTAAGAGGATGCGCTAAGGCTTGGTGCGTCAGTCCCTGTGCTAATACAAAATCGTTGTCATTACTCAACGCGTCAAGCAATGATGCATCTTCGCCTAAAAAACCTGCCCTGGCATCGGCACGTGGTCTCATTCTCCTTTCAAGTTCCTCGATTGAAATGTTATTGATGCTTTTCAGATTCCGTATCAGAGACGATTCGTTTACGCCGCCAATGGCAAAGCCCGATGCTTCTTGCTGAACACTGATCGCCTCTAACCCGAGTTCAGAGTCAGTCACTTCACGAAGAAGTTGTACGTCGCGGGGAAAGCCATACTCCGATTCAAGACTGAACCGCATGAAGTCATTCTCAAATGAAAGTATCGATACTTTGTGGTCGTAAACATCCTCTCCGATTGAAAAATCAGTAATTCGGGTAGTCGGGGTCACCAAATGAGAGCCCCACGGGATTGGGCGAACGATTCGTGTAATATTTCCGTTTTTAACAAGGGCATACACATCTAATTCTTCACGTGATGAGGAAAATGAGCGTCGAAATATCTCCGTTTTTGCAAGACGCCACCCAGATCTACGAACGGGAATATGTTCCGTAAACCCAGCCCGTATCAACTGCTCGGTCAGTGGGACGGAAATCATCTTTTTTATTCGTTGCAGATCCTCTTTACCAGGCTCTCTTGCACCACCACTACCGCCTACCGTTTGGGTAGTGCGCTCGAATTTACCCTGAATTTCAGTGATAGCGGATAACGCGTCTGGGAGAATACCTTCGGGATCTCCTTGCTCTATTCCCACAATTCTTGATCCTTCTTCTAGTCTCCGGTAATAGTCAGTCGATAAACGTGCTTGCCCATTTTTCTCTACTGCAACGACAAAGCCCTTGTTAATGAAGAAACTTGACGCGCCAAATCTTTCGAAGCCCAAGCGAGTGAGCGCTTTTTCTTGTTTTAGACGAAATCCCTGTTCACCGTTTCTCCGCAACTCCTGATTTTCGGCCATAGAGATTAAGTCACGACACCTTTTTGCGCTTTCAGCGATTTGATATATTCGCGCACGGTGTGTTGCGGCTTCCAGCCGAATTCTTTTTCTGCGCGTGAAGTGTCGACGATGGATTCCATGCGATTGCCCTGCCGCTCCGGAAGCATCTGTATCTCTCCCCCGAACATCTGCGCAATATCGAGGACCGAGTATGATTCGGGGCTCCCAAGGCCGTACTCGTCTCCCTTCCCCTTCTCCCCCACCGCGAGAAGTCCGCGCGCGAGATCCTTGACGTGGGTGAAGTTGCGTTTCTGTGTCCCCGGCGCGACTACCGTAATAGGCTTCCGCTGCCGATACAACGTCTTGAATCTGCCTAAGACGGACGCATACGGACCTGTCCCAAGTTCGCGCGGGCCGTACGCGTTGTAAAAATAGGTGATGGCATAGGGAAGGTCGAACCAATTCCCGTAGTTGCGTACCAACTCCGTATTGCTCGCTTTCATCCACGCATACGGGCTCTGGTCGCGCCCCAAGCCGCCGTCGGCGAATTTAGTGCTTGACCCCGCATAGACGAGCCTGCACCCGCGCTTCCGCCAGTATTCAAAGACCTGAAAGGTGCCCGCCACATTCGACTCCCATACCAGTTTGATATCCTTAAAACTCTGCTCCACCCGTGAGTATTCCCCTAAATGAAAAATAATCTCCGGTGATTCATTGCCGACGAGCTTCTCGATATTTTTCGTGTGACCTTCAATATATTCGGCCCCCTCGATATGATTGTCCTTTGAGCCGATGAAGTAGTTATCCAGCGAAACGACGCGGTATTTTTTGAGGGCAAGTTCTATCAGATTCGAACCGATGAGTCCGGCGCCGCCGGTCACGAGTATCGTCTTCTTTTTCTCCGCCATAGCGGTCAGAGTACACTTACTTGGGGCTTTCTTCAATGATATTCCACTCGCGCTTTCCGAATCTGCGGGCGGCGAAGGCAACGCCGCTCCCCGCAAATGCCAGACCAAATGCGCCAAGCCACCACCCCCACGACCCGCCGACGAGGGCGGCTGACGCGGCGACTTGCGGGGATGCCGCCTCCTCCGTCGTCTGTTCCTCGGTATTTTCTTCGGGCAACGTGGGCGGAGCATTGAATGACACAGCGCGCGTAGGTATGACGGGCGGCGGAATTACTACGGAGGGCGCTACAGGAGCGACACCGGCGGGTGCAGTGGTTTTTGATGTGTCTTCCCCGGCGCGAAGCGCTACGGCGCCGTTGGGATACGCGAGCTCGGTCTGCAATCCTGCGGGAAAACCGAGCGTTTTCTGCATGATGTGCGTCACGGCACCTTTCAAAATGATGGAATGCTCGGGAAGGATGAATTCCCGCCCGAACGAGCGCACGACCCAGCGGGAAAGGTCGAGGTCGCGGCCCGCCTCATTGCCGATAGAAACGCTGCCGTCGGCACCTATCCCAAACGTTAGCTGCGCGGGCTCCGCTTCGACGACGATGACATCGGACGCGGCGCTTCTGTGCTCGGCGATATTAAGGACGACCGCATAGCGGCCCGGATAATCGAAATGATGCAGGGCGGTGATACCTTCCGCCGTCGAGCCGTCGCCGAAATTCCACGAGAAGCGCACGCGGGCGAGCTCCTCTTTGTCCCTGTTGTATGCGCGGCCGTAGAATTCCGTGTCGGCACCGACGATGACGGTGCGGTCGTCGCCCCCGTCGGCGAATATCTGTATCTCCGGCGGCGACACATACGAAGAGACCGGCGCGGAGACGGCGGTCGTGGTGGTCGTCGTTTGCGTCGTGGTCGACGTCTGACTACTTGATGAACTTGAGGTTGCATTCGAGTTTGAACCGGCCGATGCGGTCAACGAGCCGCTTCCGGGCGTCGCCGCCGCCGCGGAAAAAATACTGCCGGAAACACTCGTGCGATGTAGTGAACTGCCGTTGTTGGTAGCGGCATATTGAGGCGCATACGTGAATGGCGCATCGGTATCTGCTAAATCGCCTGTACGTATGCCGATCAACTCACCCGTGCTGTTCAGATTAAACGAACTGTCGAAGATGGCGCCCGTGTATGAGGGCCAGTCCACTTTGAATGTGACGGGAATATTGGCGACAACCGCATATCCGCCAACGGGAAGTATTGCTGAGCCTTGATCGCTCTTGAGCGTGTGGTTGGTATTCGCCTCAAAGAAACGGTATGCACCGACGTCTACATCCGAGGGACCCGCATTGAATATTTCTATCCAATCGTGGTCGCCGCTCCCCTCCGTCCCCGGCGCGTCGTACATTATTTCCGAAACCACTACCTGCGCCGACACCGCGCTCGGCAACGCCGCGAATACAGCAAGAAGGCAAAACAACCGAACCCACATTTTCATGAAGATTATTATCTCTCAAAACGGGGACATGCCACGCACGAATCGGAACAACCTGTGGAAACCGGTCAACATCCGAAGTCTGACTTCGGATGTTCTTACCCCTCGAGAGCAAGTGCTTCTAATTCGTCATCATCTTCCCATGCGCGTCCCTCGATCATTTCCCTGGAGGCTTTTTTGAACGTCGCGGAGGTCTCAAACATTTCATGTAAAATGTTGTTCTCGGTTTCGATAATCGGAGATCGGCGAGATGCGCCGTACACCGGCAGACTTGAAAATCGATACGTGAGCGCCCATGACCATGCCCTCTCAAAGTTTTCAGTCGCTCCCCGTAGCCCACCGGGATACAACTCAAACGGATTCTTCACGAGAATGTAGGGAGCGCACCAGCGCAGATACCTGTCGCTACTGACTGTCCTACTCTTGAACGAACTTTGGAACAAACTTCCGGCCTCCTCATACTTCGTATTGAAATGCTTCGACATACTGCCGCACAGGCGTTGCATGAACTTCGATACACCACCTTCTCTGGTTTCCTGCAATAAAAGATGAAAATGATTCGGCATGAGCGTCCACGCGAGAACGCGCACGAGAGGTACGCGCGCTTTCCAGTGCCTCGGCCACTCAAACCTTTCAGGATGCCACACTTCCCGATCCCAGTGGTCGGGTTGATGTTCCGAATTCAAGTAATAGAGCATATGAACGAAGCGTTCCTGATCGCGTATGGAGCGGGTAATGCGCATCCCGCGTGCGCCACGTTTCGTTACATGAATTATTGAATCGACCGAATAGGGTTCGACTCGCA
This sequence comes from Patescibacteria group bacterium, assembly GCA_038061075.1. GTDB lineage: Bacteria > Patescibacteriota > Minisyncoccia > Phycocordibacterales > UBA2100 > UBA10103. Next base: position 8,645 of record JBBUAA010000041.1, read on the forward strand.
TACATCTACAATACCATAAAATCCGAAGTCAGACTTCGGATTTGACCTACTTGTCGATACTATCTCCTTTTCGCAAAATCTGCCGCAGTGTTTCCGCGGAGACCTCGTTTGTGCGCGCGGGTGTGCTGCGCTCTCCATGCAGAATATTATCGCGCACGCGGGGCGGTTGCGGCATGGGTCTCGGGGCGGACTGTGGATTAGGATGGTCCCGACCGGCACTCCCCGTCCCCGCTACGACGGGTGCGGATGCCGTTTTCATCGCCCGTTTCTCGCGCAGAACGTCGACGGGCGAACGCATCGTCCGCTCCGTTGGCGCTGCGGGAGCGGGCGATGCCGCTTGCCCCGCGATGACCTTCGGATGTGCGGCCTCTATTGCCGCGCGCAAGGCGGAGCGCTGTTCGGCCCCCTGCACCGAGGTACGTACGAGATTTGGCGCGCCTGCCTGCGGCGGCTGCGGCGGGTCGCTCCGGAACGGACGTGGGGGCGGGCCGTCGCCCACGCGCGGTCGAGGCGGGCCGCCTTCGCGGCGTTCGCGCCCGTCGCCGGAGCGATTGGACTGGTCCTTTTTTTGCTGCGGTGCAAAATCCTGCTGATGCTTGTTGATGATGGCTTCTATTTCAGAGCGCGGGCGGGAATATTTTGCGCGCGAATTGCTGACGCAATCATCGCGATAGGAGATGGGCGGCGGATCAATGGGCGGGATGGTCTCCGCGGAGAACGGGAGTGACCCCACGCCGTCTATCATGAGCGTGAGATAAATCTGTCCGATGCCGAGCCCCACGAGATCCTCCGGCGTGAAGGTCGGCTCGAATACCGTCTCGAGCACTTCCGCATCGAATGGCCCCACGCGAAAGACGATGAGGGTCCCGACGTTGCCGAAGACCGCATCGCGCACTTCTTCCTCCATCTGCTCGATGTACTGGTTGGCCAAGGTCAGCGCGAGCTTGTATTTGCGGGACTCACTCAAGATGTCGGCGAACGCCTCGTTCATCATGGACTGGAATTCGTCAACGTAGAAATAGAAGCGGGGCAGCTTTGCTATACGCGCGGCCGGCTCATCCGCGCGCGACATCGCCGCAAGATATATCTTGACGACGAGCATCGAGCCTAAAAGTGCGGCATTGGTCTCGCCCATGCGCCCCTTGGAAAGATTGACGATGAATATTTTCTTCTCGTCCATCATTTTCCGGAGATCAAAGCTGGATTTCGCCTGACCGACGATGTTGCGTATCAGCGGGTTTGCGGTGAATTGTCCGACTTTGTTTTGTATTGCTGGCGTCGCCTCGCGGGTGTAGGTATCGGTAAATGCCGCGAATTCTTCCGTCCAAAATCCCTTCACAATCGGGTCGGTAATCTTGTCCACCACCGCCGCGCGGAAGGTCTTGTTGGTCAGCATTTTGTTCACATCGAGAAGCGTCGAATCGGGATATTCGAGGAGCGCCAGAAGCGTGTTCTGCAAGATATATTCCATTCTAGCGCTCCATGCATCCACCCAGATGCGCTTCAAGGCTCCCATGAGACCGGAGACCACCAAGTGGCGTTTGTCGAAGCCAACGTCCTCCATCACGTTGAACCCCACCGGATAATCGGTATCGAAGGGCGCGAAGTACACGACGTCCTTGATGCGGTCGTGCGGGACGAAATCCAGAAGTTTCTCCGCCGTCGCGCCGTGCGGGTCGATGAATGCGATGCCCTCGCCGTTCTGGATGTCCTGTATCGCCATATTTTCCAGCATGGTCGATTTGCCCATGCCGGTCTTGCCGATGACGTAGATGTGTTTGCCGCGGTCCTCCGCGCGGATACCGAACATCTCGCGCTTCCCGCGCGTATGCGTCGCCGCGAAGTACGTTATGCGGCGATCATCGTTCCCGTGATCGGGGTGCATAGAGACAGTATATCGTATTTCGTATACGTACCGTGCACATTGGGACGTTACTGTGGTGCCAAAACCTCCCGCAAACTGCGATATTTATTGGCGGGGTCCCAGAAGAGGTACGAGTCGAGGCCGGCATCGGTGTTCGCCTTTATCTGCTCGGCGACCATCGCGCCCGTGTAGGTGACCGGATAGTCGAACGACTGAAGCCACGGGCGCATTTTCGATGCGGGGTATGAGGGCTTCTCATAAACGGCGGGAGTGGAAGTGCCGATACGCGTGTACGCAAGCGACGCGATGGAGGTCGTCGTGGCAACGGTGCGCTCGACCGCTTTACTCATCGAAAAGCGGACGATGTTGTATGAATTCGCGTTCACGTCTTTGTAGCCATTGAAGCCTGTCGGATAGTGCGAGGGATACACCATCGGATCGATAAAATCGAAGTACGGGAGCGCGCGCTCCAAGACCTGCCCGATATTAAGGTCGTCGTAATTGGTCGCCGTCATGCCGAAAAGGTCCGCGGACATCACGACGCCCGTCGGCTTCACATTTTCATGCAGATATTTGAAGAAACGCTCCAGCGCCTCCTGTTTCGGCTTCCCCGGATCCCACGCGTAGACCGCCGACTTCATATCACCGTCGGAGGGAAAGCGGATGTAATCGTAATTCAATTCATCGAAGCCGAGCGCGTACGCCTCCTTGGAAAGCTCGACGACGTTGTCCCAGTAGGGCTTCGCGCCGACATCAACGAACGCGAGACCCTTGTGGTCCTTCCAGACGCCGCCGCCAACTTTTTGCACTGCCTCATCGGGATGTGCCTTCGTATAGGCGGGATTCTGGAATACGGTGATGCGACCGATGACGTAGATATTTTTTTCGTGCAAGTCTCTGACAAACGCGCGCATATCGTTGGCACCGCATTCATCGGAGACGTACTCTTTCAATGCGGGATTATCCGTCGGGAACGCAATCTTCCCTGTGTAATCGCGGATATCAATGACGATGGCGTTGAGTTCCGTGCTGTCGATGAGCTTGGTCAAAGATTCACGGAACGACGGCGTGCCGACCGCGCACTGCGTCATGTAGATGGCTTTCACCGGCGTCGGCGTCGGTATGTGCGTAGCGGCCGGTTTTTCCGGCTTTGTCCCGCCGAAGCTGAGGGCGGCGGGAGTCGTTGTCGCATTTCGCATGAAAGAAACCTTCGGCCCCACCGAAGTCGCCGCCGTCGCGATACCGGCGACAAGTACAAGCCCGCCGAGCGAGAACGCGACGCTGTTATTCCACTGTTTCTTTCGTACCATGTGCTATCGCAATTGAGGACGCGTCTGATTGTCGGGGCGAGCTTTCCACATACGTCGTTCCGTTCGTTTTGCGAGGTCCGGGCTCTGCACTGCGCCCAAGCCTGCGTCGCACGATGATGCCGAGGGCTATCACGAAGATGCCCGCGAGAAAGAGAAGAATGTTGTCCCAATTATTGGGAAAACCCAAAAAAGGCAGCAGGGCGACGAGCGCGCCCGCGAGCATTATCATGGTGTCGAGGGTCATAAGAGTAGTATACAGGTTTCAGGTTTCAGCTTCCAGCTTTCAGGAAATTCAAGGTTCAATGATGACGACGAATTCGCCGCGAACCGCGTCCCGTTTTTGCAGGGACTGCGCAAGCTCGGCGGGAGCGCCGGTCTGTACCTCTTCATGAACCTTCGTCAATTCGCGGGCGACCGTGACGCGGCATTTTGGCGCGAACGTCTCCAGTTCTTTAAGTAATTTCAGGATGCGGTGCGGGGATTCGTAGAGTACGACGGGGATTTCCGAAGCGGCGATCTTTTTGAGCGCGGTCTGGCGGCCTTTCTTGTGCGGCAGAAATCCGAGGAAAGTGAACTCCGTCGCATCGATGCCTGCGATGGAGAGCGCGGCGGTGAGCGCCGACGCGCCCGGTATCGTTTCAACGGTCGCTTCCGGTATATTCGTGCGAATATGCGCAACCAGTCGTGCGCCGGGGTCCGAGATGCATGGCGTTCCCGCGTCGGAGACAAAGGCGACATGCTCGCCAGCTTCGAGGCGTGCGAGTACTTCTTCTGCCTTCTGGCCCTCGGTCGCCGCATCGAGACGCTGGAGAGGTTTCTTAATCTCATATCGCGCAAGTAGTTTCGATATCACGCGCGTGTCCTCGGCATAGATGACGTCGCACTCCTTGAGCGTCCGCAAAGCCCGAAGTGTAATGTCCTCAAGATTGCCTATCGGCGTCGCAACGATGGAAAGCCTGCCCATGAACCAACTTTGGCATTATTACGGTTTTGCCGCAAATCTGTTCCTTTTATCGAACCTTGCTCGCAAAACTATGCCAAAGTTCGGTGCGGGGTTTGCCCATAGGTCTAGTCTGCAATTTGTTCGGCTACTTTGTAAATATCCCCCGCACCCATCGTGATGATGAGCGCGTCGTCGCCTTCCGCGAGAAGCTTATCGCGTATCTCGTCGAACGAATCGACTGCTGTGACCTCGCCCTGCCTGCCGGTAGGCAGACGCCGCGTCGCATCCGCAAGAACATGGTTCGAAACGGCAGGGTCCGGCGCTTCACGCGCGGCATAAATTGGGGCGACGAAGGCCCTGTCCGCGCTCGCGAGCGCCGCGGCAAAATCATTGAGAAGACTTCTTGTGCGGCTATAGAGATGCGGATGGAATGCGACGACAATTCTTTTGTCGGGGAACTTTTCCCGAGCCGCCTCCACGGTCGCGCGAATGGCGGTCGGATGATGCGCGTAGTCGTCGTACACCAAGGCGCCGTTGGGAGTCTCGCCGTGATATTCAAACCGCCGCCATGAGCCGCGGAAGGATGCGAGCGCGGCATTCGCGCGCTCGGCCGAAATATCGGGAAAGGCTGCCCGCGCGGCCGCTTTCGCGGCGCGGGCGTTCATGCGGTTGAATTCGCCGATGAGATGCAAGCGCGGGACCGATTCCTCCGTGTAATCGACGACGCGCGCGGAAACATCTGTAAGGACCGGCACAATATTAGGGTCGTTTGGATTCGTAACGATAACCCCGTGCGCCGGCACGCGGGTAGCGGCAGTGCGGAATGTGGTCTGCAGGCTCTCCAGATCGGGAAAGTAATCGGTGTGGTCGAGCTCGATGTTGGTGAGAATAAGGATCTCCGGCGAAAGTTTGAGGACATGGTCACGATACTCACACGCCTCGATGACGAAAAGGCCGGAGTCCCCTGCGAGAAAATTGGAACCGCCTTCGGAGCCGGGAAAATCCCGCACGACCGAGCCCACGATGGCGGTCGGCTTTTTTTTCGCATCGAGGAGTATCTTCGCGAGCATACCGGCCGTCGTCGTTTTCCCGTGTGTGCCGGCAACGGCTATGGTCCGCGTA
>JBBUAA010000042.1:0-2858 GCA_038061075.1 Patescibacteria group bacterium
GCATTACCGTTGCGGCACAGTAGGAGAATCACACTCCACTTCCTATCCGCTTTTTCTGACTGCGGATCCCCTTGCGGGGCAATCAACCGTGGAGGGTGATTCTATTCCTCGCACACATTCGCGCAAGGTGGATAACGTATTGGAGAATACATCGGGTAATAAGTAAACCCCGTTAGAGAACTTACCCTCAAGACTTTTTGGAAAATCGCTCTGAATTCTCTAACGGGGTAAATATGCTAGGATACGGAAATGCCGCAGAAGATCACGGGCCCCGCATTTTTTATAGGGAGGGGGAGCGGAGAGGACGACCTTATTTCCTTCGGCTCGGGCCAGCCCGACCTGCCGCCGCCGCCTTCCGCCTACAAAGTCTTGGAGAACTACCGCGCCTTTAAATACGGGCTTGTGCAAGGTGAAGAAGCCCTTCGCACCGCCATCGCGGGGGAGTATCCGAGCGCCACGCCCGAAGAAGTGGTCGTCACCAACGGCGCATCGGAAGCGATAGACCTCGTTTTGCGGGCGATATCCGAGCCGGGCGCGTGCGTCGCGCTTCCGCGCCCCTACTACTATTCATATCCGCACAACGTGACGCTCGCGGGGATGACGCCCGTGTACTACGACCTTGAGAAGGGCAAGATCAATTACGATACGTTCGAGAAGGCGGTGCAGGGATGCCGCGCGGTCATGATCAATTCGCCGTCGAATCCGACAGGCACGGTGCAGGAAGTCGACACGCTCAAAAAAATAGAAGACCTCTGCAACAATCTCGGCATCTACATACTCTCCGACGAGGTGTACAAGGACCTCATCTATGTGCGTGAGAACTATCCGATGAAGGGCAAGCGCGTCGTGACCATCAATTCTTTTTCCAAGACGTACGCCATGTGCGGCCTGCGGCTCGGCTATTTCCACACGCTGGACAGGGCGTTGGTTGAGAAGGTCGTCGACATGAAGTCGCACACCTCGATGAATACCTCTATCGTGAGTCAGGCGATGGGGCTTGCGGCGATGAAGGAGCGGCCGACCTACGTCGCCGCGCACGTCCCCATCTGGAAGAAACGTCGCGACCTCATCTATCAAAAGCTCTCCGACCTCGGGCTCGATGTATGGAATCCCGAGGGCGCCTTCTACATCATGCCGAAGATAAAGGACTCCACGCGTGCGATGCACGACCTGTACCACCACTATCAGGTGATAACGTACGACGGCGTGTGGTTCGGCGCGCCCGACCGCCTGCGCTTCAGCTACGCGCTCGATACGGAAAAAATAGAGGAGGGGATGCAGAGACTCAAGAAATTCCTCGAAACGGAATATCAGGCATACTAGGTTTCGTCGGTGATATAGTGGCTTCAATGATAGGCTTTTTCGACTCGGGCTTTGGCGGCCTCCACGTACTTCGAGGCATCACCGCACGTCTTCCTGAATACGACTACATCTACCTCGGTGACAGCGCGCGAGCGCCCTACGGCCCGAGAAGTTCCGATGAGGTATATTCGTTTACGAAGCAGGGCGTTGAATTTCTTTTCGCGCATGGAGCGGAGATCGTAGTGCTCGCATGCAACACCGCATCGAGCGAAGCATTGCGAAAAATACAGCAGGGCTACCAAAAAGAAGGGAGTAACAAAAAAGTCCTCGGAGTCCTTATTCCGTTTGCGGAGGCTGCCGCGGCGCACACAAAAAATAAGCGTGTGGGTGTCATGGCGACCGAAGGAACGGTGCGCTCGAATGCATTCCCGCGCGAGATAACGAAAGTCGATAGCGCGATACAAGTATTCCAACAGTCATGTCCTATGCTCGTGCCTCTCGTTGAAGCGGGACAGCAGGATTCCGAACAGGCGGACGAACTCATTCGCACGTACGTGACTCCGCTGCTCGAAAAAAATATCGACACATTGGTCTTGGGATGTACGCACTACGGCATTCTGGAAGAAAAGATTAGGGATGTCGCGGGGAAGAACACACACATCATCTCCGACCGCGACGTAATGCCCGGGAGCCTCGCATCGTATCTGGAGCGGCATCCGGAATTGGAAAAACATATCACGAAAGACGGGACGATGCGCTTTTATTGCACGGGGGACAAACGGCGTTTTGAAGAACTCGGCGGCGTCTTTTTCGGAAAAAGCATCAAAGCGGAGCGAGTGACTCTCGATACGCAAGCGGTATAGTTGCGGTATGGACTATCGACGCGCCTTCAAGAACAAACGCATCACGCTCCTCGGGCTCGGGCTCTTGGGGCGCGGGGTGGGGGATGCGGAGTTTTTGGCGAAGTGCGGAGCGCAGGTCATCGTCACCGACAAGAAAACGGAAACGGAACTTGCCGCGTCGGTCGCGAAATTGAAAAAATATCCCAACGTCACATTCCGCCTCGGAGGACACCGAAAGGAAGATTTCGAAGACTGCGACATGGTATTGAAGGCCGCGGGAGTCCCACTCGACTCGCCGGAAATAGCGGCCGCCCGCGCAGCGGGAGTCCCCGTAACGATGTCGACCGCGCTCTTTGCGAAGTACGCGATTGCTGCGGGAGCGAAGATAGTCGGCGTCACCGGCACGCGCGGCAAGACGACGGTCGCTCATATGATCCACCATTCTCTAATTTCCGCCTTCGCCAAGGCTTCGGCGGACAGGCGCGCTTTCTTAGGTGGGAATGTTCGAGGGATATCAACACTCTCAATGCTCCCGGATGTCAGGAAAGGGGACGTCGCCGTTCTAGAGCTCGATTCGTGGCAGCTGCAGGGATTCGGCGATCTCAAAATAAGCCCGAATATCAGCGTTTTTACGAACCTGATGCCCGACCATCAGAATTACTATAAGGATATGGATGAATATTTTACGGACAAAGCGAATATTTTCCGGCACCA
>JBBUAA010000043.1:0-2936 GCA_038061075.1 Patescibacteria group bacterium
AGTATATTGGGAAATACTGGCGAGCGTGATATTCGTTCTCGGCGGCACGTTCCTCGCGTATGGACAGCTCTCGGATACGGCGGCGTTTTGGAATGCACAGTCCGTCTGGAGCACAGCGCTCATCGTCAGCTGGACACTGATCGCGGCCGCATATTATTACGAAGGCTGGTTGATCCACCACGGGCGCTCCCAAGCGAACATCTCTGCGGTCACGCCGGCGCTCATCTTCGTCGCGCAATGCATTCTTTTCATCAAAGGCATCTTCTTCAATGACTGGTCACTTGTCTTTGGTGCTCTCTTGGTCAACTCGGGCGTCGTTTTTTGTCTCTACCAGATCAGTAAAAGAAAAAGGTGGATACGGTAGCAAGCAATCCCCAGTTCATTGAATTTTCATCCTATATCTGGTAGTGTGTACGGGTCTTCTGGTTCCTCCATAAAATCGGAAGGGAATCACATCCAAGGGCAACCCTCCGCGAGGAGGGTTGTTTCTATTTTGGGCGGTGTTGCAAGCGAGACTCCGGCTTCCCTACTAAATCAGTAGGCCTCCAAGACTTTCAATAACGAAGCTGCGAACCCGGCGAATTCCTCTTTCGATTTCTCCAAATTTTCCTTCGTGCCCTGCTGATTGTCCGCGATGAGCGCCGGATCAAGGTCAAAGATAGCCACCCCAAGCTCCTGGCATTTCGCGGGGATTCTCCCATAGTCCTGAATAATCTGCAGTGGATTTTTCCAACTGGCTTCCACCAACCCATTGCGACAATGTTTTTCGGAGAGATACGTTTTGACTCTTTCGGGGATTTTCTCCATCCAGGCTCGATGATCGGCGATTGGCTGCTTTCCATACACGTTATACGAATTCACGATGTATCCTACGAACAAAGGGTCGCCCTGAAGGACTAATTTTGTCTCGGTATTTCCCGCAAGCGCCTTGGCCGTATTTCTCCATTGCACTTTCCACCTCTCATAAATAATTCCCAGATTCTCGATGCCTTGGACGCTGAACGCATCCGGCATCATAGGGACGACGAAGTAGTCGGCACCGAGTAGAATCGTTTGGTTGAGAATGCCGAGGCTCGGCGAGGTATCTATGATAAATATATCAACCTCTTCGCTCAAGCCTTTTTCCCGTAGAAAACGGTCAATCGCGCTGGTTTGAAAATATCCGATAGGCTGGCCGGAGGCCGCTTGGCCGTAGGCAGTAGCAAGCAATCCTTCATACAACGAGAGATTAATGTCTCCCTTCAGCAACGAAAGATTTGGATCCGCTTTGACCGGAAGAAACTTAACCGAAAGATCAATATCGCTTCCTCCTTCTATCACGCCCCGCAACACATCGTGTATGGTTTTTTCGGTTTCCGAAAATAGATGCTTGAGATAATACTCTTCCCCGAGCGCCAAACGGCTAAGATTGCATTGCGGATCAAGGTCAACGAGCACCGTTTTGTATCCGCGCTTTGCAAGAGAAACCGCGCAATTAAAAGCGAGCGTGGTCTTGCCCACCCCGCCCTTGTTATTGACAAAAATGAGCTTCTTGGTGCGTGTAAACTTCATGCCGCAATAATAGCACAAGCCACCGGTAGACAATCAAGAGCCCGAAAATGCCTGATGGAGGATGGTTTATCCTTCGAAGGCTTGCCGAAGTAGGGATTGTTTGAGGGCTTTGAGGTCGGCGGCTTGGGCGGATTGAAGCGCATGGAGCGCGCGGACTTTTTCCGAAAGCGCATCCTCTTCATCAAAGGCGTCTTCTTCAATGACTGGTCACTGGTCTTTGGCGCCCTCATCGTCAACTCGGGCGTCGTTTTTTGTCTCTACCAGATCGGCAAGAGAAAAAAGTGGATACGGTAGCAAGCAATCCCCAGCTCATTGATTTTTCATGTAAATCTTGGTAGAGTGCCCTTGATCGCAAGATCGCGAATTCTAGAGCTTGGGGGCCCCGCAAGGGGTCCCCTTTGCTTATATAAGCTCGCGTCTCCAGCAGATCGGCAAGAGAAAAAGGTGGTTCCGATGAAGGTTACACACTTTGGCTTCATTCTAACGTTTTGCAAAATGTTAGAACGTGACGGGCACGGGGCGTGAGTTTGTGCCGCACGTCCCTCCCCGCTTGGCGTTTCATCACGAGCCCCGCGATGGCGAGCTTCCGGATATGGTCCGATGCATTTTCGTATCCGATTTTGAGACGTGACGAGATTTCCTCAACCGACAATTCGGGGCTGCGATTGAGTAGGTCCAGTATCTCGAGTCGGCGGTGATTTGCGAATCCTTTCACGAGGCGCTCCATGGCGCGATACGATCTCTCCTTCACCATCCCGCTATTATACAAACGTTTTGCAAAACGTTTGAATGTTGTGGGGATAAGATAGTAGGGTTAGGCACGGGTTCCCCTCCAAAAAATAACCCATCTCCTTCACTTCTTTTTCGGCACGAGCGTCGGCGTCATGTATTTGTGAACGAGCGATTCGCACTGGGCATACACATCTTTATCAATGTTCCAGCGCGTTGCGCCGGTGAGAGGTGACAATACCATCTTATTATGCGCGTTGAGATATGGCGGCACCGCAATACGAAAATACGGCTGCTCCCAACAATTCACCACAACGAGTAGCGACCCCCAAAATCTATCGAGCCTCTCCAATATCTTGATCGTGTCCTCGTGCACAGGGTCATCGGGACGTGCCCGAAACTTAACTTCAACCAGAAGTGGCTCGCCCTTCTTGTCCAACACGATAAAATCAGGAATCGAGCGTATTTTCTCTCCGACTTCGCTGTACCGGTCAAACTTCTCTGCAAGCTGCGTCAGGTTTTGCACGATAGCCTCGTAGCCGAAACGATAGACAATGTTGCCCGATGATTTCATCAGCTCCTCGAAAAGCGTTTCTGCCATCCGCCCCTTCCTCCCCTCCCGACTTTCTTATACTAGTCTTTTGCAAAACACTAGC
>JBBUAA010000044.1:0-8348 GCA_038061075.1 Patescibacteria group bacterium
GCGAAAAAAATCTGCCGCGCATCGTCACCATTCAAAATCAATACTCGCTCACCAATCGCACCTACGAGGTAGGGCTTTCCGAACTAACCTTGCGCGAAGGTGTCGGGCTTCTGGTGTACTCACCGCTTTCGAAGGGCGTTCTCACGGGAAAATATCTGGGCGGAGCGAAGCCTAGAGGTGCACGCTTTACGCTCTTCGAGCGTGACAGCGGCCGCTACAACCCTCCGCACGCGCAGGAGGCCATCCGCCGGTATGTTGAACTTGCCAAGGCGCACGGCCTCGACCCTTCGCAAATGGCACTCGCTTTTATCAACGACCGTCCGTTCGTCACGGCCAACATCATCGGCGCGACGAGTTTGGAGCAGCTCAAGGCCGACATTGCGAGCATCGACCTCGTCCTCCCGCCCGAAGTCCTCGAAGGCATCGCGACGATTTATCGCGAGATTCCTGATCCAACCTCCTGACGAAACGCACAACGTCGAGTGTCTCTTCGCGGCTTGGCGCCCCACATCGTGTCGCGCACGTTCACGTATCTCCGTACATGTTCACAGATGACGATTGCATCTGCGGTAACCATCCCTATACTTCACAAATATATGAAGTATTGGAACAAGGCGAGGATCGAGAGAATTCGGTCTCGTCGTGAACGAAGAGAACAAAAGGCTCTCGATGATTACACGGCGGCACAAAGGAGGTTGCATACATACACAGAAGGTGATCACCGAAAGAACGCTTTGCTCATGCTGAACGCACTCGGCTCATCGATCCGCAGGCGGATGATCGAACGGCTGGCCGACGGCGGCGCTATGTCACTCACCAAGCTGTCTGAACCGCTCGGCCTCCGGCTGACTGCCGCCCAGAGACAAATCGACCTCCTTGAGCGAGTTCATCTCGTTTCGACCCACAAGCAAGGGCGCGTCCGGATGTGCGTGTATAACAAGCGAGCGATTAAAGAGCTGGCCGGTTGGCTCACCGCCCTCGGTTAGCGCCGTCATGTCCGAATCCCAATACTTCACAAAAATGTGAAGTATTGGGATGTGAGAGATGTTTGTATACTGGACCTATACTAGACCTATGGCTGATTCGGATGATGTAAAAATAGAAGCCTCATGGAAAGAGGCGCTGAAAGAAGAGTGGGGACAGGATTATTTCAAAACTCTTCGCGAATTCGTGAAGGAAGAATACCAGCACGCCATCATCTATCCCGCCCCGAAAAATATTTTCCGCGCTTTTGAGCTATGCCCTTTTGACAAAGTGGAAGTGGTGATACTCGGACAAGACCCGTATCACGGTCCTCGGCAGGCCAACGGCCTTTGCTTCGCGGTGAGCGAGGGAATACCTCTGCCGCCGTCACTGCAAAATATTTTTAAGGAAATAGAGAGCGACCTCGGACAGAAGTTGGTTCATCGAACAGGAGACTTGGAGCGTTGGGCGAAGCAGGGCGTACTACTTCTGAACGCGACGCTGACGGTGAGCGCGCACAAAGCAGGCTCGCATCAGGGGAAGGGGTGGGAGGAATTCACGGATGCGGTCATCCGCAAACTATCGGAAGAGCGTGAGAACCTCGTCTTCATCCTTTGGGGCAATTACGCCAAGTCAAAAGGTGCACACATAGACCGTACCCGCCACCTCGTTATCGAATCCGCCCACCCGTCGCCCTTCTCGGCATCAAACGGCTTCTTCGGCTCCAAACCCTTCAGCAAAACGAACGAGTATCTAGCGGGGCATAACAAAAAACCTATTGATTGGTTCTAAAATACCAAGGTCGAACCTTTGTAACCTAAGACTTGCGATTATATTTGCTGATGACTAACCCTAAGTCTTTTAGTGCTTCGATTACTTCGGGTTTTCTGATAAGCGTGCCGTACAAAGAGTTCGCATTAGTGTGCAGTATTCCAGCAAGATCAGAAAAGGTAAATTTAAGTTCGTGTTTCTTGAAATGTTCCCCCAAAGATAGACAAAGGACTTCAGTGACCTTGCCTTGCGGAATTATACCCAAGTCACCCCCCGTACTACTGTCAGTATTTTTTCTGAGCCAATCACTTAATTGATTGCCGGTGACACCAAAACGTTCGGCAACTGCGTCCCGCAAAGGAGCTCGCAGATCATGGTTTAATGAATTGACTTCAGCTTTTATTTTATCCGTAGTAATTTTGATTCTCTCTCTTGGTTCGCCATAGCCAGTCATATGTATTCATTATGGCAGGATACTAGCAAACGTGCAGCATCGATTCATGCGTGAAGAAGATCCTGTAGACGCTCAGCATGCAAATGCGGGCCGATGATGGCGAGGTTGAGTTTGTTGGTCTGCAGGATGTCGCGGGCGACGCGCTCTATGTCGGCCGCCGTGACTTTCTCGACGCCTTTCAGGACTTCTTCCATCGGGCGTATCTTGCCCATGTTGATGAGCGAAGTGGCCGCGTACCCCGCTATCTCGTCGCTCGTTTCGAGCGCGAGCGTCATCGTGCCTTTTATGTACGACTTCGCCTTTGAAAGTTCTGCGGCGGAGACTTTGACGCGCTTGATTTTGCGGAACTCATTGAGAATAGTGGAAACGGTTTTTTCGAGCTTCGCGTGCTCCACACCCGCCTGTACGACGAAGTATCCCGTGTCCGGATATTTGTCCGCCCACGCATGCACGGAGTAGGCGAGTCCGCGCTTCTCGCGCACTTCAAGAAAAAGCCGACTCGACATGCCGCCACCGAGGATGGTCGCGAGCACGGCGAGGACATATTCATCTTTGTGGAGGTAGGGATACGCAGGGACGCCGAGCATGAACTGTGTCTGGTCGGTCTTCTTTTCTTTTATCGCGATACGCGGAGCATCCTGTTTAAAGGAGAAGGGGGCATACGCAGGTGCATCTTGGGAGGTTAAACCTCGGAAGTCTTTTTTGATTTTCGAAAGAACTTTCTTTTCGTTGAACGAACCCGCCACACATACGATAGTATTCGCGGGCGTGTAGTTACGCTTAAAATAGGCGGCAAAATCTTTCCGCGTGAAGGCGCGGATATTTTCTTTCGGCCCCAGAATCGTGCGACCGAGCGGATGCTCCGCGCCGAAGATGAGCGCATCAAACACGTTATCCACGGTGCGCATCGGCATATCTTCGTACATATCTATCTCCTGAATGATAGCCCCGCGCTCCTTCACTATCTCGCGCGTGGGGAGGGCGGAATTCAGGAAGATGTCGGTGATCACGTCGAGCGCGGTATCCAGATACCGACTGCTCACTTTTGCATGATATGCGGTACGCTCTTTTGCGGTAAAGGCGTTGTAGACGCTACCTATCGTATCGAGCTCTTCGCTGATGGCCCGCGCGTTGGGGCGCTTCTTCGTGCCTTTGAAGAACATGTGCTCCAGAAAGTGCGCGAGTCCGTTCTCTTTCTCGTTCTCATACCGCGAGCCCGTGCCCGTCATGACGACAACGGTCGCGGTCGAGGTCTCCGACATAGGCGCAAGTACGATGCGCAAGCCGTTCGGGAGCGTGTGTATGTCGTATTTCACCCCGTTAGAAGCCATATGATTTTTCGTGTAGTTAATAAATAGGTATTGAGGAGCACTTTCGCGAAGCTTCTAACGGGGTTCATGTGATGCGCATAGTACGCTGTATTTGTTGTTGCGTAAAACGGATATGCAGGCTATCTTTTTTGAATGAACATCAACGACGTCCGCACGAAGTATCTCGAATTCTTCAGCGCCCGCGAGCACATGCCCGTCCCGTCTTCTTCACTCGTACCGGGCAACGACCCGACGACGCTTTTCACCGGAAGCGGGATGCAGCCGCTTATCCCGTACCTTCTCGGCAAGGAGCACGCGCTGGGGAATCGCCTCGTCAACAGCCAGAAGTGTTTCCGCGCGGAGGACATCGAGGAAGTGGGGGACAACCGGCACATCACTTTTTTCGAAATGCTCGGCAATTGGTCGCTCGGCGATTACTTCAAAAAGGAGCAGCTGCCGTGGCTCTTCGAATTCCTGACATCCGAGATAGGCCTCGACCCGCGCAATCTCTATGTGACCGCCTTCATCGGCGACGAGAAGAACAACATACCGCGCGACACCGAATCCGCGGCTATCTGGAAACAACTTTTTGCGGACAAAGGTATTGACGCTGAAGAGGTCGCCATCGGCTCCGAAGCGGACGGCTATCGCTTGGGCATGCGCGGGGGGCGTATCTTCTACTACGACGCGAAGAAAAATTGGTGGAGCCGCGCGGGAGTGCCGGAAAATATGCCGGCGGGGGAGCCGGGGGGCCCTGATTCGGAGGTATTCTACGATTTTGGTACGCCTCACGACCCAAAGTACGGCAAGGAGTGCCATCCCAATTGTGAGTGCGGGCGGTTCCTTGAGATAGCGAATTCGGTTTTCATGCAGTACATCAAACAGCCCGATGGTTCATTCACGCTTCTTCCGAAACAAAATGTCGATTTTGGCGGAGGATTGGAGCGCATCGCCGCCGCTTCCAACAAAGAGCCCGACATTTTCCAGACGGACGTCTTTGAGGACATTATCGAACTTCTCGAAAAGTTCTCGAAGAAATCATACGACGACAGCCGCTACACGCGCTCGTTCCGCATCATCGCCGACCATATCCGCGCGGCCACCTTCATGCTCGCCGACGGCGTGCGGCCGTCCAACACCGAGCGTGGCTATGTATTGCGGCGCCTCATACGGCGTGCCGCCCAACATGTCGGCAGGCTGGGTCTTGAGGACAAAGATGCGGAAGACAGTATGCTTTCCCGTTCGGCAGTCATTGTTATAGAGAAATATAAGGAGGCGTATCCGGAACTCGATGGGGAAGAAGCCTACAAAGAGATTGTCGCTGAGATACGGAAAGAAGAGGTGCAGTTCGCGCACGCGCTTACAGCGGGAATGAAAGAGTTCGAGAAGCTGGTTTCAGAAAAATATGGACACGGCGTGTCCATATTTTCGAGCGAGGACGCATTCGTGCTCTTTACGACGTTCGGTTTTCCTTTTGAGATGACCCTCGAGCTCGCCCGCGAACGGGGCATTTCGGTGGACGAAGTCGGTTTCAAACGCCTCATGGACGAGCACAAGAAACTCTCGCGTGGAGGATCAGAGCGGAAATTCAAAGGAGGTCTCGCCGATACGTCCGAAAAAACGACGCGCCTGCACACCGCGCACCATCTCCTTCTGAAAGCGCTCCAAATAGTGCTCGGCCCGCAGGTGAAGCAGCGAGGGAGCAACATTACGCAGGAGCGCCTGCGCATCGATTTTTCTCACGGCGAAAAAATGACGAAAGAGCAGCTCGCCGAAGTGGAGCGAGTAGTGAACGAAAAGATACGCGAGAGCCTGCCCGTGACGCATTCGACACTCCCCAAAGCGGAGGCGGAGCGGCTCGGTGCGGAGCACGAATTCGGCGCCAAGTATCCAGATATGGTTTCCGTATATTCCGTCGGTCCGGAGGGGGCCTCGGAAGAAGACCCGCAATTCGGCAGATCTTTTTCAATAGAATTTTGCGGCGGCCCGCATGTCGTGAACACTTCAAAGCTGCAAGGAACGTTCAAGATACAAAAGGAAGAAGCAGTTGCGGCGGGGATACGGAGGATAAAGGGCGTTCTTCAATAATTCCTTTGTATACCCCGTGAGATAACATCCACAAAACTAAGTTGCGGGAAACACTTTCCGTGTATCTCATGGGGTATACTGACGTGAATGCTTTCGTTGCACGTGAGAGCGAAACGGGAAAAAATAGTCGCCGTTGCCGACATCGGGAGCGGTAGCGCGGGGGTTGCCGTCGTCGCCATTTCGCCCCATGGCCCCGCCCGGATTATCGCAGCCGAACGCCGTCGCCTTCCTTTTGAAGAGCGCAGCGTTGAAGCGACGATCACGGGGATAGCGGCACAACTATCTTCCGCCGCCGAAAAAGCACTTGCCGTATACAGAGCAAGCCCCGCCGGTGGCGGGGCGAGCGGCGCGGTTTCTCCCATTTCATCCGCCTACGCTATTATCCGCGTCCCGTGGACACGCTCGAAGACGATACGCGCGTTGTCCAAGTTTCCCGAAGAGCGGCAAGTGACAGGCCCCATGATCGCGGAGGTTGCCAAAGCGGCTTTTGCGACACCGAGTGTCGCGGGGGATGAAGAGCTGGATGCCGCAAACATCTTGGAGTCGAGCGTCGTCCGCGTCGAATTGAACGGGTATCCGACGGCGCACCCCATAGGTAGGCGTGCGCATACGCTCGGCGTCTCGGTCTTGGTGAGCGATTGCGACGCATCAGTGCGCAAAAACGTCGCTGAAACGATGTCGAGGGTCTTCGCCTGCCCGCCTCCGGCCCTCCGCTCCGGTACGCGCGCGCTGCTTACGGTCCTCCGGGAAAGTCCGGCATTCCCCGACGATTGTCTCATCATCAACATGACGAGCAACGCGACGAATCTCATCGTCGTCACGGGAGGGACCGCGGTCAGGCATACCCGCATTCCGGAAGGTGTGCGTTCCATCGTGAAGCGCATCGGGGAGACCGGATTGCCGGAGGAGACATTGACCCTCATCCGTATGCTGGCGGAGGACCGATGTGAAAGCGAGGCGTGCAAGGCGACGAGCGCCGCGATAGCACGTGCGGAACCGGACCTCGCGCGTATATTCGGTGAGGCCATGGGAAGAATAGCCGCCACGGAGCGATTGCCCAATGCGCTCATTCTTGCGGTGCAGGAAGATATGGCACCGTGGCTTTCGCAATTTTTCTCCCGTATCGACTTCACGCAATTCACCGTGACCACCCAACCATTCGAGGCCGCGATGATCACACACAAAGAGATCGCGGACATGGTCACGTTCTCCGTAGGCGTGACCCCCGACCCCGGTCTCTCCATCGCGGGCGCACTTGTCAACATCGAATCACGCCACGATTGAAGGTTTGGTGTATTATGTGGCTATTCATGTGTGCGAGCGCGTGCACACGATAAACTGAAAGAAATAATGTATGGCAAAGGATTATTTTCAAGACATCATTCCGCCCAATGCCTCCGCTCCGGCGGCGCCTCTGCGGGTGCCCGAACCCCGATCTGCTCCTCCCGCGCCGCCTCCCATTCCTACGGGCGAGCGGACCATCCGCAATATCCAAGTGGAAAAACGCCCCCGTCCGCCCGGTCAGGAATCGGTGCGTATCGGGTCCGACGACATCCGCGGGACGGCGGATATTCCGCGCATCCCCCCGCAACACCCCCGCGCGCCGTCCCGATTGTGGATATGGGGCGCGGTAGCGCTTTCCCTTGCGGTATTGGCGGCGATTGGGCTCGTTGCGTTCCGACCCACCACCGTTACAGTCACCCCGCGTTCGCAGCCCGTCGTCTTCGACGCATCGGCTCAATTTACCGCCTATCCTGCGGCGACCGCCGCTTCCGGCACACTGTCCTTTATTCTGGAGACCAACGACCTTGAAGATTCCGCGGTCGTACCGACATCCGGGTCGACCCATGTCGAAGACCGCGCAAGCGGGACCGTCATAGCGGTCAACGAATACTCCGCACAGAGCGTCAAACTCATCAAGAACACCCGATTCGCGACTCCGGAAGGCCTCATCTTCCGCGTCCCCGCTGATGTCGTGATACCGGGGAAAAAAGGCACTACTGCCGGAGAGATATCCATCACGGTCATCGCCGACCAAGCGGGAGAAGCGTACAACGTCGGGCCGCAAACCCGTCTGACGATCCCCGGCCTCAAATCGACTCCTTCTATGTATACAAAAGTCTACGGGCGATCGACCGCCGCGATGCAGGGCGGGTTCGCCGGCGACCGCCCCGGCACGGCACCGGGCGCGCTCGACAGCGCGCGCGCCGATGTTCGCGCCCGACTCGACGAAAAGGCGCGCGCCACGGTACGTGCGCGTACTGATGATCCGACGGTCACATTTCCCGGCCTTTTGCGCGTGACCTATGAATCCCTGCCGGATACCGTTGAAGCGGGAGGGGGACTGCGTATCCACGAGCGCGCGCATGTCGAGTTGCCCGTATTTCCCGCCGACATCTTCGCACGCGTGGTGGCGGAGAGCGTAAGCGCCGATGCGGAAGCTGCCGGTATCACCTTCAAAGCCGCTCCGGACCTCGTTGCGCATCTCGGAAGTGCAGCGGATGTTTCCCTTGCCGACAAGCCACTCGATTTTACCCTCGAGGGAGGCGCCCAACTGGTCTGGAATATCGACGCGCCATCGCTCACGGCAGCGCTCGCCGGACGGGATGAGGCTGCGTTCCAGACGATAGTCAATGGTTTCCCCGCGATACAGGAAGCGAGTGCGCGGATAGAGCCGTTCTGGAAAAGTTCGTTCCCCGCGGATCCTTCCGACATCAAAGTACGCGTCAAGGAGCCCGAAGCGCCCTCCGGCGCTTGACCCC
>JBBUAA010000045.1:0-3623 GCA_038061075.1 Patescibacteria group bacterium
ATTTATGGCGTCGGACGCCCGCGGGCGGCGGCAACTCTCATCGGCCTCGGCATCGACGCGTCGAAGAAACCGAGCGAGCTCTCGCCGAAAGACGAGTCGGCTTTGCGCGAGGCGATAGAGAAATTCGCGCTGGAAGGCGAGTTGCGCCGGCAGATCAGCGGGAATATCCGCCGCCTGAAAGACATCAAGGCATACCGCGGGACGCGCCACGCGAAAAAATTGCCGGCACGCGGTCAGCGCACCAAGACGAATTCACGCACCGTACGCGGTAATGTCAGGAAGACGATGACCTCGGGACGCCGCAAGCTCGAAAAGACATGATGAATCAGCTTTCAGCTGTCAGCTTTTAGCTTTCAGGAAATACAAAAACATCACATACTATGGGAAAGAAACGCATCATCAGAAAATCCGGCGGTACCGTCGATCAGGGACTCAAATCCCGTTCGCTTGCGCGTGTCGCGAAAAAGAACATTGCATCGGGGACCCTGCACGTCCACGCGACCTACAACAACACGAAAGTGCTTCTTACGGACAAAGAAGGCAACGCCATCGTGTGGTCATCGTCGGGCGCATTGGGATTTTCGGGTGCAAAAAAGGGCACGCCCTTCGCCGCGGCAAAGGTGGGCGAGCTCGTCGGTGACAAAGCGAACATCATCGGGGTCAAGGAGGTCGACGTCATCATCCGCGGTGTCGGCGCGGGCCGTGAATCGGCTTTGCGCGGCTTTGCGGCAAAGGGCATCGATATCAGCAAAATCGCCGACGATACGCCGGTGCCGCACAACGGTCCGCGTGCACCGAAGCCGCGCAGAGTGTAGTCATTCATTTATATGTTACCCATCAAATCAAAATACAAGATCGCGAAGCGCCTCGGTGCGGGGATATTCGAGCAGACCCAGACCCAGAAATTCGCCCTCTCGGAAGCACGGTCGAAGAAGCCACCGCGACGCGGCGGCTCGGATTACGGCCGGCAGCTTTTGGAAAAACAGCGCGTGCGCTTTACCTACGGCCTTTCCGAGCGCCAACTTTCGAATTATGCGAAGAAAGCGTACGAGCAGCCCGATCCGGGAGTAGCGCTCCATCGGATGCTCGAAATGCGCGCCGACAGCGTCGCGTACCGTTCCGGCATCGCGCCGACGCGGCGTGCGGCGAGGCAACTCGTCTCCCACGGACATATCGTGATAAACGGCGTCCGCATCACTACCCCTTCGCATCACATCAAAAAGGGCGATGTCGTGACCATCCGTGAGGGAAGCCGCCGAAGCCCGCTCTTCACCCGCTTCACCGAGGAGGGAAAGGGTGAGGCGCGCATTACACCGCAGTGGCTTTCTTTCGACGTCACCACGCTCAAGGTGGAAGTCACGGGAGAGCCCGCATACACACCGTCGGAAACGACACTCGATTACGCCACGGTGTTTGAATTTTACAGCAGATAATGGTATACTCTTGCCCACTTTTGTGTCTTTCGGCCTTTTTTATTTACTAAAAGCTATCAATTAAGAATTTTATATGTCCGACTACCACATTGCGCTGCCGTCCAAGCCCCGCGTCGTCTCCGAGTCGGAGCGGAGCGGGACGTACGAGATCGACGGGCTTTACCCGGGCTACGGCTACACCTTGGGCAACAGCCTTCGCCGCATAATCCTCTCGTCCTTGCCGGGTGCCGCGGTCACGCACGTCAAAGTACCCGGCGTCGCGCACGAATTCTCCACCATTGAAGGCGTGCGTGAAGACGTCGTGACGATATTGCTCAACATCCGCCGCATCCGTTTGAAGATACTGACTGATGAGGCACAGACGATAACCCTCTCCGCAAAAGGCCCGAAGTCGCTCACTGCCGCCGACCTGCATGTCCCCGGACAAGTCGAGATCCTGAATCCCGAGAGCCACATCGCCGAATTGGTCGGCAAAGTTCCGTTCGAACTCGAACTGCGCGCGGAACGCGGATTGGGGTACGTCCCCAAGGAAGCACATCAGAAAGAGCGCGTCGATATCGGGACCATCGCTCTTGATGCCATCTTTTCCCCCATACGCCGCGTGAATTACGAAGTCGAGAACATGCGTGTCGGCGACCGCACGGATTTCAACCGCTTGCGCATTCTTATCGAGACCGACGGTACGCTCGCCCCCCGAGAGGCGCTGGAGCGCTCGATTGAGACCATGATCCATCAATTGAAGGCCGTTGTCGGCTTCAAAGAGGACGAGGCGGCGGACCTCGGGCTGCCGTCCGCGGAAGGAAAGGGTAGCTCGCGCGAAGAGCGCGTCGTCGCACTCGACGCCGAAGTCCTGAAAACACGCATCACCGAGCTCAGTCTGCCGCAGCGCGTCGAGGATGCTCTCGACAATGCGTCCATCCGGACCGTCGGCGGGCTCGTGAGGAAGCGCGAGGACGACCTCCTTTCCATCGAAGGATTGGGTCAGAAAGGATTGCAGGACATCAAGCGCGCACTTTCAAATCTCGGACTCACCCTGCGCACGTCCTAATAGTCTATGCGGCATCACAAAGCGAACAGAAAATTGGGCCGCGTGAAGCGCGTACGCGTCGCGCTCCTCTCTTCGCTTGCCCGTTCGCTCCTCCTCCAAGAGGGGATTGTGACCACGACCGCAAAAGCGAAATCCCTTCGTCCGTTCGTCGAGCGCCTCATCACCGCGAGCAAGCACAACACCTTGGCGTCGCGCCGCAAGGTGGCATCCGTTCTCGGAAGGTCGGAGGATATCGTCAAAAAATTGCACGAGACCATCGCGCCGCGCTACAAGAACCGTTCCGGAGGATACACGCGTATCGTGCGCTTGGGCCGCGTCGGCAAACGTGCCATCGAATCTTCGCGCATCGAACTTTTGCCCTCCGAAGGAGGGTCCGCCTCCGGCGGAAAATCCAACGAAAAATAATAGTATGGCTGAATACACGATAGATGCGGGGGGGAAAACATTGGGGCGCGTCGCCTCCGAGGCGGCAAAGGCTCTGATGGGGAAGACCTCGCCCGATTATGTTCCGAACAAACGCTCCGACGTGAAGGTGCAGATAACCAACGTCTCGAAATTGTACATGCGCGAGCGCAAGCGCTCCCAAAAGACCTACACGACGTATTCCGGATATCCGGGAGGCCTTCGAAAAGAAAGCCACGCATCCCTCTCCGCGCGGAAAGGCGTGGGCGAACCATTGCGTCGGGCCGTCAAACGGATGCTGCCGCGCAACACATTTTTGACCGCACGCATGAAAAATCTAATAATTAACGAATAAGTAGTATGAGCGCGAAAGCAGAAGGACAGTACACGGAAGCGGTTGGACGGAGAAAAACCGCCACCGCGCGCGTACGCATCACCTCCGCGAAGAGCTCTTCGATGATGGTCAACGGCAAAGCGGCCGACGAATATTTCCCGCTGTCGGGAATGGTGAAAACGGCTTTCTCGCCGCTTACTGTCTTGGGCGCGGTCTATGCGGTATCGGCACACGTCCGCGGCGGGGGACACAAGGCGCAAGCGGAAGCGGTGCGTCTCGGACTTTCGCGCGCGATAACGGAATTGGTCCCCGAACAGCGGAAAGACCTCAAAGTCCGCGGCTTCCTCAAACGCGACCCGCGCGCCAGAGAGCGCAAGAAGTTCGGCCTCAAAGGTGCCCGTCGTGC
>JBBUAA010000046.1:0-2825 GCA_038061075.1 Patescibacteria group bacterium
TATAAGCAGGGGTTCAAGGACACCAACGATTACGTAATTATCACCGCCTATTATTTGCCTAACGACTAACGTATGAAAGTTAACTACGACATAATGGCTGACGCAGTTTATATTAACGTCAGCAAGGCTAAGGTTGCGAGGACGGTAAAGACCGAAGAGAGGTTTCTCGTTGACGTTGATGCGCGCGGGAATGTCGTAGGCATTGAGATTTTGGATGCATCGAATCAGCAAGAACTCGTAAAAAACCTCCAAAAGAATGTTGCGGTTGGCGTCCCGATAAATATTCAGACGAGTACGCCGGTGACAGCGTAAATAATTCATAGACCACGAACACGAGCAGTCGCACAAAACCCCGCTATATTAGCGGAGTGGTGCACTTACTTGTTGAACTTACTAACACTATTTCGCAAAGCAAAGTGTTTTCGCGCTAGCGAATAAGATGAAAAAACGCGGTTATTTAATCAATACAATGTTTAAGGATGTCTCTACTCTAACGGTGCTCTTTGATCGACGACGGTCACACTCTGCAGACGTTATCTCAAAAGAAAGTAAGACTCGAATAGATCGTTTGCATGACTTAGAAGTAATTTATAGAGAAGAAATCGATAGGCAAGTTCAGAGAATTTCTGGTCGGGACACTAGGACTCTTGACATGACAATTCGATTTTCTTTCATTTCCTCAGAATGTTTTGATGCAATGCAATTTTCCGATTGTCTCATTTATTTACTACGCAAGAAAATTGAACAGGAGGAAATAGGCGCTGAAAACGCCTTTACCAGACTCTTCGATAAGTATTTTTTGAGTGATCTTGATCCGCACACGAGATCTTTGGGTTTCAAGAAGATTTATGAGTTTGATAAGAAATTTAACTTTTTCCAATCCCGAGCATAGTTTTGATAGAGTCGACGGATGGAGTACATGGCGTTTTTGTTGGGGATTACCGTGGGGCGGAGTGACTATATGCTTATTCGCGCGAATTAGAACATAAGGAAGACAGGAATAATTTCCGCAGAAAATCCAGCGGGCGGGGGATGCGGCTCGGCGCAGAGGTTTCTCTATGCTAGTGTTTTGCCCGCCTGCGCCGAGGCTTCGGCGGGCAGGCAAAAGACTGCAATAAGGAAAACGGGGCGGGGGAATGCGGGTGGGTGGTATTGTGTAGACATGAGAACAGAGCAAAAAATCGTTGCGACGGGAGCAGCAAGTGGCGTAGTGGTGATGGCGGTGAGCGTTTGGTTTCTCACTACGCACGTGTTGGGAGTACCTGCGATTCTAGACGAAACTTCTGCGCGGCTCGCGTATGCGCTCGGCGCTAATGTGTTCGCTCTCATCCCGCTTTTCATCATGCTCATCACGGTAGGAAATTCAAGATTTTTTAGCGAAGCCATCGACCCGATGAGGCATGCGGAGGGGGCGTCAATGGAAATCGACGGTCGGGTGGCCGACAATACACTCCAACAGAATTTCGTGTTCTTCGTCGCCTCGCTTGCGCTCTCCACCCTCGTCCCGTTCCAGTACCTTCAAGTGGTGTGGGCATGCGCCACGGTGTTTGTCATTGCGCGAGCCGTATTCTGGCTCGGCTATCGCATCGATCCGCTTTACCGCGCGCCGGGGATGTCCGCGACCGCGTACATGAACCTCGCCATCATTCTCTACTGCCTCTACCGGCTCCTCTAACGGTGCTCCGCGAATCCGGCGGGGATTTGTGTGATAGGCTGAAGATATATCAGGATAATTGCTACGCGCTATGGAAAACGCAACGTGTGAGCATGAGGGATGTGGGAAACATTGTCACCGGAAATTCAAGGCGCACCATCACTCATTTGCGGGTGGGATATGGATGATAGGATGGCTCTTCACCATCGGCTTCCTCAAGCTCTCGTTCTGGTACGGCGTACTCGCGGTCATTATCTGGCCGTACTATCTCGGTGCGGCGCTTTCCGTCGTACAGTGAACCAAACTTCCGGCACATCAATTCGTTCGGGGCGTTGGGGCGGAGTGACTATATGCTTATTCGCGCGAATTAGAATATAGAGGCATCTCTTAATCCCAATACTTAGCTTTTAACCTAAGTATTGGGATGTCTAAAAGCGGTGGTATGCTTGTAGGGCCGCGCTTCAAAGGACGTTGCGCGGCATGATTTCGCAAAATCATATGAAAACTCCGTCATTCACGAATTTTGCGGTGTTCGTCATTTTTTTCGGCATCGCGCTCATCGAGGCAATTCAGAAAGGCAATTGGCTCGAAGCGGCGCTTTTCCTCGCGCTCGGCGTCTTGTCCTTCTGGGCTGATTTCTCCAAAAAACAGTAAACCGGCTCTTTCGAAACCGCGCGGCGTTGCGCAGGTTTTCTGACTCCTCGGCTCGGCATAGAACATGCGTACATGTTCTCTGCTCTCGCCCTACGTCGCCAGTAGCGATCATACATAATATTGCATTTTCTCCGCGGCTAGTGCATACTCTGCGGGTTCTATGACAGCAGAAGCAGCCGTGAAGAAAGCGCGCGCCCCGCGCGCTAAGAAAGCAGCAACTGCTGCCTCGACTTCCGTTGCGCCTGCCCCCGCCCGCCCCGCCGCCGGCGGGGCCCGCGCCAAGAAAGCCGACGCCGTACACCGCCTCCGCATCAAGGTCCGCGCCTATGAGCACGGAGTCCTCGACAAGTCGGTCAAACAGATAATCGACGTCGCGGCGCGGCACAACGCCGAAGTCGTCGGTCCCGTGCCGCTCCCCATCGACATCAAGAAATACACCGTCAATCGCGCCGCATTCATCGACAAAGACTCGCGCGAGCAATTCGAGATGCGCATCCACAAGCGCATGATAGATATC
>JBBUAA010000047.1:0-1128 GCA_038061075.1 Patescibacteria group bacterium
AGGCCGGACTTCGGCGCAAGGCAAAGCTCGAGCGGCACTTTGCGCGTCTGCGGCTCTCTGTCCGCGGCGAGAAAATCGGACATGTAGAGGTCACCGAGAGAAAAGAGCGGAACGAGCGGCTCTCCGGAGATACGGCAGGTCTTCCAGTGCTTTATCTCGGACATAGCGCCCGCATGATACCACACAACATATGCTGCTCTGAAGGGCTTGTTTCGGCGGTGTCGCGCATTCACGTTCAAAATGTGTTTGTGCTATAATACTTCGCATGACCACCGCAGAGCGCGATAAAAAGCTGGAGGACCTTGTCGAGCGGAAGATACTCGAGTTTTTGGGCGACCCGGATTCCGGACTCGAACTGAAAAAGAGTTTTCGCGATAAGCTTCGCAAAAATGCGCAGCAGAAGAATCGAAAGTTTACTTCGCACGCGGACGTACTCAAAAAGTATGGCCTCCGCTAGGTGGAGCACCAATGCCCTGGGGAATCTCGAGAAGTTAGACCCTATCATCAGAGAGCGAATTCTCACCAAGGTCAGTTGGCTTGAAGAAAATCTTGCCGACATCGTGCCCGAGCCGCTCCACCGCGAACTCAAAGGTTCATACAAACTCCGCATGGGCGACTATCGCGTCGTGTACTCCGTTCACCAAGAACTTATCACCATTGAGGCCGTGGGCCACCGCCGGGACGTGTATAAATAAATCCGGTGCGGACCGCAGAACGTATACGTAGTACATTGAACTTATTATCTCACGGGGCGTAGTAGAGCAGCATGAATCCCGTTAGAGATGACGGAAGTTTGAACTGTGCTATATTCGACGGATGTTGTATGTAGGTCGAGTGATTACGAAGTCTAGCCTCAGGTGGGAAGCGTAAGCTTCCTATCTCTAACGGGATGAAAAAGCGCGCATTTATTACGGGCGTGACTGGGCAGGACGGCTCCTATCTTGCCGAATACCTGATGGAAAAAGGATACGAAGTGTGGGGCCTGATGCGCCGCACGAGCCTCGACCCTTTGATGCGCATACACCAGCTTGCCGATAACAGGCGGCTCAAATTGCGGTACGGCAATCTGCGCGACGGCTCGTCCATTCAGCGCGCGCTCGAAGAGGCGAAGCCCGACGAGGTATACAA
>JBBUAA010000048.1:0-2885 GCA_038061075.1 Patescibacteria group bacterium
GCGGGGGATTGGGCGACGGCGAAGAAGTTTTTGGATTTTGGCTTCACCCTATCATTCACCGGCGTCCTCACCTTTACCCACGACTACGACGAGGTCGTGAGGAATGCGCCGCTTGACATGCTTCTTTCCGAGACGGACGCGCCCTACGTGACGCCTGTCCCGCATCGCGGCAAACGCAATGAACCGCTCTATGTGCAGGAGGTGGTTCACGCGATTGCGCGCATCCGCAGCGAGGAGCCTGAGACGGTCGCTCGGCAGCTTGCCGCGAACGCATCGCGCATGTTCAATATCCAACTATGAGACGCGACGACAATGCGGCGGATAAGGACAAGACTCTCGATGCGGCGGAGCAAAAACTCTCCGGGATAAAAGGCAGGCCACTCGAAGTAGGGAAGATTCTGGCGCAGAATCGCGCCAAAGAGGAGCACGACCGCGCGATGCAAAAGAAGGCGGAAGCAAAACTCGAAGCGACGCATAAAGCGGCTAGGGAGCGTGCGAACGAACTGCGGACAGAGAAGTTGGAGTCCGAAAACAAGGTTCTTGAGGAAAAGCAGAAGGGAAGAGACGACGGGGAGAAAGCGTAAGGGACTATTGCCTAGAGACTACGGACTGTGATAGAGTGCTCCGACACCTGCCCCGTTAGAAAACCCTAGCAGACTGATTTCTGGCGCGGAACTGGTTTAAAGACAAACATATCGACAATTATAATGAACTATGGCAGTTTCTAACGGGGTATTAGCAGATGAAGCAGTTGTTGATGCGGTGGAGACCGACTCCGATGCGGATGATGTCCGTATCTACGAGACCGGCTATTTGATCGTGCCGAGCGTCAAAGAAGAAGACCTTGAAAAGGCCGTGTCGGCGATCCGCGCCGAGATAGAAAAGGCCGGCGGCTCATTTATTGCCGAAGGCGCCCCTTCAATGACGAGGCTCGCGTACGCAATGACCGTACGGCAGGGGGATCGCACGGAAGAGCACGACAGGGGCTATTTCGGGTGGATAAAATTCGAGGCCCGTATTGAGGTCGCACAGGCGCTTGATGCGGCTTTGAGAGGGAATGCAAATATCCTGCGCTCCATCGTGTTCCGCACGGTGCGCGAGGATACGCGCGCCAAGATGAAAGCACCGACACTGCGCGAGGTGAAGCGCACCGATACCATTCATGCGAAGCCGCGTCGCGTCGAAGAGCCGTCGGTCGCCGTCTCCGAAGAGGAGCTCGACAAGGCTATTCTCGGCATCACCCAAGAATAACCGATTGCTTTTTGTATTTTACGCCTTACTATTACCGAGAGCCTGATTTAGCAAAATTTATGACCAAGTCACGAATCTACTAATTCGCCTACCGGGTAGAACCTAGTCCCTAATCTCGATATGTATTTGAACAAAGCACTTCTTTTCGGCAATTTGACCCGCGATCCGGAATTGCGCGCGCTCCCCTCCGGCATGAACGTCTGCAATTTCTCCATCGCGACAAACCGCACCTACAAAGACCGCGACGGCAAGAAGCAGGAGCAGACGGACTTCCACAACATCGTCGTCTTCGGACGGCAGGCGGACACGGTGTCGCAGTACCTGAAGAAGGGGAGCTCGGTGTTCGTCGAGGGGCGCATGCAGACGAGGAGTTGGGACGACAAGACGAGCGGCGAGAAAAAGTACCGCACCGAGGTCGTCGCCGACCGCGTACAGTTCGGGCCCAAAGGAAGCGGAGCCCGTTCGACAAGCTCAGGGCAGGGCGGTGAGGATCAGACACCACCCGATGACATGGCTTCAGGCGGGGGGAGTGGTATTGAGTACCCCAAAGATGACATCAATCCCGATGATATTCCGTTTTAATAGGTTTTACCCAGTAGGTGATTTTGCTAAATCAGGTGTCAGCTTTCAGGTTTCAGAAAAATACATAAATACAAATATATGAGCAACAACATACTTACGCAGAATGATATCCAGCATGTCGACTACAAGGATATCGACCTCCTCAAGCAGTTCATCAATCCCCACGGGCGCGTGCTGGGGCGGAAGCGATCGAACCTCACGGCGAAGCAGCAGCGCGCCGTCGAAGCCGCCATCAAGCGCGCGCGCTTTATGGGTCTATTGCCGTACATCCAAAAGTAAGATTCTTTCAGAATCTTTTTGTGTCTTCGCTCGGACAAAGTGCGAGCGAGTTCGCACTTTGCTCCTCGCTAGCCACAATAGACCTCAAAAGAAAAGCCCCGGTTCTCCGGGGCTTTTTCTTTACTGGCGACGTAGAGCGAGGGAAGGGAACATGTACTCATGTTCACTTCCGAGCCGAGGAGTCAGTAAACCGGCCCAAGGCCGGTTTACACACGCTCGACGTATTCGCCGGTTTCGGTGTTGACGCGGATGACATCGCCGAGCTCCACGAACATGGGCACATCGAGAGGAGCGCCCGTCTCGAGCGTCACCACTTTACTGCCGCCCTGCGCGGTGTTGCCGCGGGTGTTTGGCGGCGCCTCCGTCACCTTGAGCTCCATTTTTATCGGGAGCTTGACTCGGAAGAGCTTCTCGTCGAACCAAAGTGTTTCCACCTCGGTATTTCCTTTGAGGAATTTGCCCGCATCTCCCATCATTTCGTCGGTGATCGAGAAGCGTTTCGATTTATCTTTAATGTCATGGAAAAACCATTCACCGCCCGCCTGCGCGCCGCGCGCGGGCAGGTTGCGTTTATAGATGAAAACCGCCGGCCGTGTCTCGATCTCAGCTTCGGTCAGTTTGTCGTTCTGCTGGAAGGAGTGCTCGATAGAATTGCCTTTGATAAGATGACGCATCTTGGTCTGATTGACCGGCCGGCGCTGCTGCTTCTGCATGATGTTGTTCCACGTGCAGACGTACGGCTCTCCCTCAATGAGGACGGCGACTCCCGGCTT
>JBBUAA010000049.1:0-12304 GCA_038061075.1 Patescibacteria group bacterium
AGGAGAGGAGAGTGGAAAGGCCCCCAACTGAGGCTGGCGACGGGATACATCCGTCGCAGTCGGGATAGCGGGCGCTTGCCCGTAATCTAACTCTGAATGCAACACTGTGAATAAATTTCATTCGGTGTCCGGAAATCCAGGCACTTCATGGGGGTATTGTTGATGTCGTCGGCGATCTCGTCAAGCTCGGCTTGCGACCATGTTGAGAGATCCGTTGTACGAGGAAGATACCGGCGAATGATGCCGTTGCGATTCTCGACCGTTCCTTTTTCCCATGAGTGGTACGGATGACAGAAAAAGAACAGCGCCTTGAGCGCGGAGGCGATCTTTTCGTGTTCCGCATTCTCCGGCCCGTTGTCAGCGGTGATACTGGCGACTGTTTCTTTCGCGAGCCGCGCCGTGATAGCTCCGGTCGTTGCCGCAGCGTCTTTGCCGTCGAGCTTGGTGATGATCACCTTGCGGCTCATGCGCTCGGCAAGGACGTTCACACTGTTGCGGTACTTGCAGAGCATGGAGTCGGTCTCCCAATGCCCGACGACTAATCGACGGTCAATTTCTTTCGGCCGCGCATCAACGAATACTCTCCCTTCGAGCCTGTGTTTCTGGGCTTTTCTTCCTTTTCGCTTGCTTCGGCGCTTCTTGCCGCGAGGCAGATACTCGAACAGTTTGTCGCGCTTGCCGATCTCGGAGTCGTATATGAAGTCGTACAGGGTTTCGTGGCTGATCACCGTTCGCCCGTGTTCGCGCTTGAGCCTGCCCGCGATGATTTCCGGGGACCGTCCTTTCTGTATCTCGATGACAATCGTCTTGCGGAATGCCGGGTCGTTCATTTTGATGTGCGGGTGGCACTTCGACCGCCGACCTTTGGTGATGAGAATCGCGTGGTCGGGCAGGTATACACGTCCTCCGGCAACCTCGGCGGACTTCTCTGCGAGCTCTCTGGAAACTGTGCTGACGTGTACCCCAAGCCTTCGACCGCACTCCCGCATTGAATACCCCTGCCCCCGCAACTCATGGAGCTTCCATCGCTTTTCGTCTGTTAATTGCTCAAACTCTCTTTTGTCCCGCATATGCAACACATCTTAGGTGTTGCATTTAGAATTAGAACTCGCGCGGTACCAATGTCGGGTTGTTGGAAAAAAGCCTTCATGCTCATCGTTTTTTGGGGAGCCCAAATATAACTCTCGATGCTTCTATCGTCGATTTTGATTCAGTGGGACCGTCACGCATGGAGCCGGCCCGGGACGACCGGGGAAACGATTTTTACGAGGCGAAAACTGCTTTCATCAATTTCGCAACAGAAGTAATGGATCGTTACTCCATTGAAGATACTACCAGCTCCAAGCATCCGATAAAACGAGAGTTGGAGACAGCATTTAAACGAGCATATCAGGCTAACCTCCCATAGCGGGAGGCGACACTCTCCGCGTTAAGTGTCCGATAACGATACCCTTTTGCTTTTAGTGGTGAACGTTTATATAATCAATCAATGAAGAACTACTACGACATCCTCGGCGTGACGAAAGGTGCGACGGAGGAGGATATCAAATCCGCATTCCGGAAACTCGCGCACAAATATCATCCCGACAAAAAAGGGGGCGACGAGAAAAAGTTCAAGGAAGTGAGCGAGGCATACACGGTGCTTTCGGATAAAAAGAAGCGCGCCGAGTACGACACCTACGGCAAGACATTTGCGGGTGGAGGACCGCAGAGAGGCCCACAAGGAGGTTTTGGGGGATTCGACTTTTCAAACTTTGCGAACGGCCAAGGATTTCAAGGGTTTAACGGTCAAGACGGCGTCGAATTCGATCTGGGCGATATCTTCGGGGAATTCTTCGGCGGGGGCACCCAAAGCCGACGGCGGGGGCGCGACATCTCGATAGACCTTGAGCTTCCGTTCAAGGAAGCCATCTTCGGTACCGAGCGCCGCGTTCTCATCGCGAAGACGGGCGTCTGCGCCACCTGCGACGGCACGGGCGGGAAGAAGGGCGCGAAGACCATTCAATGCTCAACATGCAACGGCAAAGGCGAGCTCCGCGAGACGCGCAACTCATTCTTCGGGACATTCACCTCCGCGCGCCCATGCCCCAAATGCCACGGGCTCGGCAAGGTCCCTGAGACGCTCTGTGAGACGTGCCGCGGCGCGGGCGTCGCGCGGCGACAGGAGGAAATCCACGTCGTCGTGCCGGCGGGGATATCGGACGGCGAGATGATACGCATGCCGCAGATGGGGGAGGCGGTGCACGGCGGTGCCGCAGGAGACCTCTACGTCAAGATACATGTGAAGAGCGAGCGCAATTTTTTGCGCGTCGGGAACGATCTGGAAACGACGCTACCTATTAAGCTTACCGATGCGCTTCTCGGCGGGGAATACGGCATCCACACGCTGGATGGCCGCGAAATGATAACCGTGCCTGCGGGCATCGCACACAATGATATCGTGCGGGTTCGCGGAAAAGGCGTCCCGCACGGCAGAGGTTCACGCGGCGACCTTCTGGTAAAGATAGATATCCAATTCCCGACGAAGCTTTCCGCGAAGGCCAGAAATCTCATTGACGAATTGCGCAAAGAAGGACTGTAGGGGCAGGTTTCAGCTATCAGGTTTCAGCTGTCAGGAAAATACACTATAATCTATCCATGGACAGCGCCTTTGATGCGGTTAGGATTTTTTTTACAGAGCTGCCGACTGATTGGATAGTTATCGGAGTATTCGCGGTGGTCGCCGCCCTTGATATCTTGCGTTCCGGAGGGAGGCGCGTATGTGCGCTTGCCCTTGCGCTTCCCGCCGCCGCACTCGTGTTCTCCGCACTTTCGAGCGCAGTACTCCTCGGGGACATCTCCCGTCAATTCTCCTCTCCCGTACTTCAGGGCGTCTTGTTCGCCATCGTGTTCGCCGTTATGTACATGTTGGTGAGTACCATCGGTATATCGCACGGCAATGAGTTGAGCGGGCTCCTGCAGGGGACTATAGGGGGGATTGCCGCAGTCGCTATCGTCATCGTCATCTGGATGGGGACGCCCGCGTTGCGCGATTTCTGGAACTTCGGGGCGCAGGTGCAGTCGATATTCGGAGAAACGTACCGCTTCTGGTGGCTCATCGGCTCATACGCCGCACTCGCCTTCATTCGAAGGTGAGGCCTATATTTTTCCGACGTAATTTATCGTCCCTCCTCTGACCGTGACGATAGGACCCGCGAAGAACGGGAACAGGGCGGTGCCGTCGGTCGTTCCGTCGCTCGTGATGAATGCGGAATGGCTCCCGGCGACGTCCGTATTGCCTTTCGCGGCAAGCCACACACTGATCTGATACAGATTACCCGTAAGGGATACTTCATCATTGATATCGCGTATGTCAAACTCTATGGTGCGATTTGCGGCGCCTGGGAGAATATCGCCCTCTACATACACGTCCTTCGTCTCGCCTTTCGGAATGACGACCCCCGGCTCGAAGAAGGTCACGTACTCTTTCTCGGAGTAGGGACTGACGACGGCCGGATATTCTTTGCCGTCAACCACGGATCGAATGTTCGTGATGTCATTTCCGCCGACACTCCCAGACTGCGTCCAGATGATATTCGAAAGCGTCAGGCTTTCCTGCGAATGCGCGGTGATCCGGATACCCGCGAACCGGACATTCGTATCGTTGATGTAGCGCGTGATCGCCGTACCTGGGTCGTACGAGGATAGCGCAGCGTCGCCGCCGCCGACGACAAGCGAAGCGTTCACCGTGTGCATCGGACCTTCAATCGGCAGTTCACCCACCACCGGAGAGGACGCGCTTATGTCGACCAGCCTGATCAGCGGTCGCTGGCCGTCGTAGCTCGTCTCGTCCGCTTGCATGTTCGCGTACACGGAGAACGTTTTCGACGACCCCGCCGGTATCGTAAAGGACTTGCCGAAGGTGGCGCGGTGGAGCGAATTCAGCGTCGCGATGGGTCCGATCTGGAGACCCTGCTCATCCCACAACCCGAAGCTTCCAAATGCGCCATTCACGCCAAAACCCGCGCGCTCGATAGTAACCGTCTTCACGACGACGTCCCTCTCTCCGGCGGACAAGGTAAATTCGAGGACGAGAGGAGTGGCGTTCGCGGGAAGGAGCGATGATTCGGACTGGCCTTGGTCTGCGACCGTGAGCTGGTCCGTGACCGTTGCGGGTGCCGAAACTGCCGTTGCAACCGCAGCCACTTGCGGCATGTTGGACGCCGGAGTGGAAGGCGCTGCGGCAATCTCTGTCGCACAGAGCGCATTCAGTTTTGCGCGTGTCGAAGCACCGACAATACCAGTGCCGCTTGAAAGACCGTTCGGTACCAAAATCTCCGCGCTGTATTTATTCTGGAATCTTATTACCGCGCTCTTCGTGAGGGAGCCGAACGTGGTGGTTTCCGCACCAAGTGAACCGACTCCCGATAGCGCAATAGCCGTGTCTGCATCGGCATTGAGAAATTGCTGGAGACGCAAGACGTCCGGCCCCGAACTCCCCGCCTTGAGATTGCTATTCCAACTGAAGGGGCAAAACGAGGGCGTCGCGGCACGGACGGTCGCCGCGCCAAAGAGTACGAGAAAAAACGCGGCAAGAATGATGAAGAAAGATGGGGATGCCGACATGCGCCGCATGGCATCACAATAGTACATAACGAGGAGGAATCAATGCGTGTACGTGTACATCCGAGCGTGGTATAATGCGCAAATCATGGAATGGGTACACCAGTTCCGGAGCTGGTTCGCCCGCCACCGGCAGAGGATAGGCCTCATCGTCGTGGGCCACAGCGCAAAAAAGGTCGAGGAGTATCTTTTCGACTGGCTCATCTACGGGCTCGTCGTGTACTACGCGACCGCCGCGTGGGGGACATGGTACGGCTCGCTCGCCACATTCATCATCATGGCTCCGGTCTCCGCGCTTTTCTGCTGGCTCTACATCCTTGCGTACGATTGGGCGAAGATCGACTGGTTCGGGTTCGAGGCGTTGAAGGAATTGCGCGAGGCGGAAGAAGAAGGGTGGTTCGGCCGCATTTTCCGGAAGGTCGCGCGGCTCGGCGACGTGCCCGTCTTCATCCTGCTCTCGATACACAGCGACCCCTTCATGGTGACCTTGTATTTCAGAAAGCGCGAGCATGCACACAAAGGACTCACGTCCCGCGATTGGAAGATATTCTGGGGGGCAGTCCTCTTTTCGAACGCTTACTGGACCCTTCGATGGACCATTATCATCGAACTACTGCGTTTCCTCTGGGCGGCTATTTCGTAGAGTGTCCGGTTACCTCTACCGTATCTCGCAATTTTTGTAATGTGGGTACATCTGGCTTACGTGGGCTTTCGGCATCGTATACTATGCAGATGAATATGCAGGAAGTAAGCCCTCCGGCGGACCGCTTTCCGCTCCACTTTATTCTGCTTGCTTCGGCCGTTATTGCCATTCTCATAAGTCTGTATACCTACCTCTACGCGCGCGCATACGACTTCCTCGTAGAAGCTCCGTGCAGTGTCGTGACTGCGGAGTGTTACGTGCGCGATTGCTCCGAAGGTGATTGTCCGCCAAACAATCTTTCGTCGTACCGCGTATTCAGCGTCCCCGCCTCCGCCTTTGATGCATGTACGGACAACTCATGCATAAACATCTGCTCGGCCGCGGGCGGCCCCTGCACGGAAATAGCATGTTCGGAGCAGGAGGATGTCGAATGCCTCGGTCCGCTTGCGCCGCGAGCGCCGTCGTTATGACAGAAACCGCAATAGACGTGAGACCGGTACTGGACATGCGCTTGAACATGCATGCGGCGGAGTTGCCCGACGATATTTTCACCCAACAGCGTGAGGCGCGCCGCGAACTCATCCGCCGGCGAAAAGACATTGCATTGAAACGACGCGTACACGAAGACTTGCGTCTCGGTGCGGGCGCGATACTCGACAGATTCGTCGCACCGCGGGCCATGCTGTTCAGGCAAATAGCGACTCCTACCCACGAGATATTGCGTTTTCTGCGCATCGCAAAGCACATGCAACTTGCACCGCTTATCTTGGAATATTACGGCGACAAATTCGTGAGCGCGGGGAACACCTACAAGCGTTCGTTGGGAAAAATGCCTATCTACCAGCAGACGGGTACCGACGGCAGGGATATCGTTAAATATCACACCATCCTTGATTTCAACACGTACACGGGAAAACCGCTCTCGACGGTCCGCTGCAAGACAGGGGAGTCGCTCATCGATTTCCATCACGGGCTCGTGACAAAGATCGCCCGTCTCAACACGGAGACGCAGTGCGTGGACGCCACCGAATGGTTCGAAGGCGCGGGCGGACATGCGCAGAATTATTACGAGCAATTCCTCACGCTTTTTATCCGCGATAGCATTCTTTTCGAATATTTCGAACCCGGAAAGGCGGAGGAAACGTTTGCCCTTGAGGTGATGCTTCCCGCGTTCCGTCATGTGACCGAGCGATACGGTGTCCGACCGCTCATCGCACGGCTCGTGCCGAAGAGCAAAGAGGCGCGTAAATTCTGGGACTGCTACCCGAAGAAAATTGAAAAATTCCTGACGCTTTGAGTATGGATATCAACACGTGTTTCGCGACGACCGAGGCATACAGAAGTCTGGCGCTCTATTCGCATCTTATCCCCGCTATCGCGGCATTCGTTCTCGGCTTTTTCGCATATGTGCGTGCGCCGAGCCGTCTCAAGGCCGCATTCTTTTTCTGCTTTTCTCTCGCGTTCGCGGCGTGGCTTCTGGGAGACGTGGTCGTATGGACGGCGAATTCGTACCATCTCGTCGCCGCCCTGTGGGCTCCGCTCGATCTTCTCGAAATAACGTTCTTTCTCCTCCTGTTCGGATTTGTGTACGTCGACCTCTTTCCGAAAAAACTGCCGCAGTGGTTCAATCCCGCGCTTCTCATCGCGGCGGGCATACCCTTCATCCTTACGGTCTTGGGAAAATCGGTCTATGAGCTCAATCAGCCCGTCTGCGAGATGCTCAATAACCGGTTCCTCGAAGATTACAAATTACTGCTGGAAATCGTCGTTCTTTCGGGCACGCTTATCTTGGGGCTAATGCGTATCGTTGCGGTGCACGGCGATCGGACGGAGCGTATACGCATCGCGCTGGTCACCCTCTCGGTATTCCTGTTCATGGGCATATTCGGCGGCAGTGAATACTACGCGAACACGACCTATGTATATGAAGTACATCTTTACGCGCTCTTCACACTCCCGATATTCATACTCTTGCTTACGATAGCGATCACGAGTTATAGCACCTTCCGGCTCGGCGACGCCGCGGTCAAAACGTTGTTCTATGTCTTCCTCGTTCTCGCGGGGACACAATTTTTCTTTGTGCAGGACATGACAGGTTTTCTCTTGGCCGCCATGAGCTTCGGCGTGGTACTCACGCTCGGCGTCATGCTCTTCCGGCTCTCAGAGCGCGAGATCGCGCAACGCCACCTCATCGAGAAGCAGGAGCAGGAATTGGAGGTGGTTAACAAACAGCAGGAGAATCTTCTGCACTTCATCAGCCACGAGATCAAGGGATACCTCACCAAATCGGAGGCGGGATTCGCGAGTATAGTCGAGGGCGATTACGGGACCATATCCGAACAACTGACGGGGATGGCAAAAGGCGCGCTAGCCGATGTACGCAAAGGTGTGCGTATGGTCATGGAAATACTCGATGCTTCAAATCTGAAGAAGGGGACGGTCGGCTACAAAATGCAGTCATTCGACTTGCGGGCCGCCGTCGTGGATACGGTGGAGCACCTGAAGCCTACAGCCGAGCAAAAACACATCGGCATCAAAACGACGATAGACACAAAGGGCGACTTCGTACTGAACGGCGACGAGGAGAAAATCCGTCAGCACGTGCTGCGAAATCTCATCGATAATGCTATCAGATACACGCCGTCGGGGAATATTGAAGTCACGCTGACCGACGGGGACAAGCTGCGCTTCTCGGTGAAAGACAGCGGCGTCGGCATTACGCCGGAGGATATGAAGCTGCTCTTTACCGAGGGCGGGCACGGCAAAGATTCTATGAAGGTCAACGTCCACTCCACCGGTTACGGACTTTTCATCGCGAAGCAGATAGTTGAAGCGCACAAGGGCAAGATATGGGCCGAATCCGAGGGTACCGGAAAGGGCTCTCGATTCGTTATTGAACTTCCCGCGGCATAGGTC
Source organism: Patescibacteria group bacterium (assembly GCA_038061075.1). Taxonomy (GTDB): domain Bacteria; phylum Patescibacteriota; class Minisyncoccia; order Phycocordibacterales; family UBA2100; genus UBA10103. The sequence continues at coordinate 8,162 of JBBUAA010000049.1, forward strand.
TATCATTGCAATCATGGATAAAGATGAACTGTCTTTTAGCAAGGCTAAAGATGCAGTCCACAGATCACAATCTCTGGCGGCAATAAGAGAAGCACGAGGAGTAATAACTGACCTGGGGGATAGTCATCACTACCACACACCACTCGAATTTCCCGTCGCCAACGAGTTGCTGGAGGTCTACCTGCACCGGAAATCACTCCCGTATCACAAACAGAAAGCTGCGCGGGTATATCTGTCTCCCGACCGCAAGGTACGATATGACAGTTTGGCGGTTGAAGGAACGCCTGATTCGACTTATGTGTTCGGAATATCGTCCGATAGCAGTAGTGTAGATGTCAAAAATCTTGAGATATCTGGATTCAACGAGGCTATTGCGCATGCGCCGATCGAGCAACCTTCAGTAACGAATATCATTGATGTCGACACCATCGGACTTGTTGTTTTCAAGGTCTTTCTGAAGACAACAATCGGTCGGATGGCCCGCGAGGGAATGCACCGACGGCAAGCGATAGGTGATGATGAAAAGGCTATCAATGAGGTCAAACAGCTAGAGCTGTTAAGCCGCATTCTCCACGACAACCCCCAGGCATATTCTCCCCACGTGTTCGGGCGAAATGGGGCGGTCGTCGCCATGGAATATATCCAGGGAGATGTGCTGTCGACACTTACATCTCGCGGAGGATTGAAAAAGGAACATTTCATCCAAGTTGCGGATGTACTTGCGGCATTGCATACCGGCATGGAGAAGAACGCCGCCTACGTCAGAGAAAACTTCCCAATTCCTGAATGGAATACGGCGAACAGTGTCATATCTTTCCAGAAAAAAGCTGGGCAAATGCAAGAGGGCGATTGGAACAAGGAGTTCTCGCCCCGAATTTTCTCAAAATTCATGTTTTTAGTTGATAAGGCGCGTGCGACTATTGCAACGAATCGATACAACAACTTTCCGGATGTAATATTCGGCGACATCAAGGACGAAAACATGATCGCAATGCCCGACGGGAGAATAGCCGTCCTAGACCCTGCATTATGTGCCGGAAGGAAAAGTATGGACATTGCGAAATTTGCTAGAAGCATTATTTTCAAGAACCCACCACTGTATAGTCAATTCTTTCCAGATTTGCTACAAAAATATCGAGAAACGATGACGGGGCCTATGAGCGATGAGGAAATAGCGCATATGCTGGGCATTGATATGCTCAACATCATGCGAGGATACATGCAGATCCCAGAGCGGGTCATTTCCCAATTCCCTCCAGTCGTCCATTCTGCGCGAGTGCATAGCGACTTTCATTTTTCGATCATAGAGAATGCACTTGATGGAGACCTGGCGCTTCCCGCCACACCCTAAAGATATCTGCCTATGCTATGCGATTAGGAACATACAACATTGTCGATAGTGAATTCCTGCGCGCGTACACGCCGCAAATAATCGGGGGACTGGACTCCGGCGAAAAGTATCCATGCGATGTTCTCATCTGGAATAATAACTACGATTTTCATTCTTATATGCTCTCAAGTTTCCCTAACCTCAAGTTGTTCATTAACTGGGGAACTGATGACGGTAATTTGAAAGACGAAGAAGACCTGCAAAAGAAAGTGACACTCAAGAAAGTAGACTTCTATGCGCAAGAAAGTATGTGCGAGTACGTGCTGATGCTGATGGTGGCGTTTGAACAGGCCCAAGAAAAAGATTTCAACAATGAGACCTTTGATCACACGAAACAACTTCACGGCAAGAAAATCGGCATGCTCGGTTTGGGCAAGATAGGCTTTGCCGTTGCTAATGTTTTGTACAAAACATTCCATTGCTCGATCCTCTATAATGCAACCAACGACCACGGCCTTCCGCGGTACTTGTTCGCCTCGAAGGAGGAACTGTTCAAGACCTGCGATTATTTGATCATCGCCGCAAAATCGAAAGATTGTTCCGTGGATCCCGCCCTTTTAGATATCGCGAATTCGAACCTCGTGATCCTAAACATATCGCGCGACAGTATCTTGCCGCTCACGGCAATCTATCCTTATGTGAGAACCCACAAGATCAGAGGATTTATAGGAGATGTAACTCACGACCCTGCCCAAAAAAATATGGCCAGTCATCGTATCCTGATCGCGCCAAAGACAGGATATCAAACCGAAGAATCTGTACGCATCAAGCGGAATATCGCGTTGTTTTATTTGAAGCAATATGTGCTGCGAGAGAAGGGGAAAAAATCATTTGTGTATGTTGCACGACATGGGGAAACAGAGTGGAACTTACAAAAAATATATCAGGGCACGCATGACTCACCGCTCTCGGCTACGGGGGAAGAACAAGCGAAAAAGATCACGGATATACTCGCGCACAAAAAGATCACGCATATCTTTACGAGTCCGCTCGGCAGAGCTCAGGAAACAGTCGCGATACTCGCGGAGTCGCTTGCGGTACCGATAACAACTGTCCACACATTCAAAGAAATGGATTTCGGTATTTTTCAACAACGCTCGCAGAGACAAATGCAGGAATTGTTCGCCGATTTCTTCGCTAATCGCAAGAAGAATCTGCACTACAAGCTATTCATTCCATACCCTGCAGGTGAAAGCTATTTCGATATATACCTACGCGTATTGGCCGCCGTTATGGATATCACTCTACATTATGACGATTTTCTTATTGTTGGGCATGAGAGTGTCAATAGAATAATTCGAGGAATCATCACGGGGAAATCACTGCTAGAAATGATAGAAAACCGCCAAAAGAACGATGAAGTTGTCATAATTGAAGTATCAAAAAATACGGAGGGTATTATCACAATTTGACCGCATAGGAGTAACTCTTTTTTCTGCTATTATAGGCCGATGCAGCGCCTATTCACGGGACTCCAGCCATCGGGAGCACTCCACCTCGGCAACTACTTCGGGGCGCTGAAGCCGTTCGTTGAACTTTCTCGCGAATACGACAGCATGCTCATGGTCGCGGATTACCACGCGCTTACGTCGCTCCGCAATGCGGACGAAATGCGGGCGAATATTCTGGGAGTGGCAAAGGACTACGTAGCGGCGGGGATAGAGCCGAAGAAATCCATTATATTCAAACAGTCCGATGTGCCGGAGCATACGGAGCTTTCATGGATATTTCAATGCCTCGTGTCGGTCGCATTCCTGCAACAGGCGCACGCGTATAAAGATAAAGTGGCGAAAGGCCTCGAAGCCAATGCCGGCCTCTTCGCGTACCCGATGCTCATGGCGGCCGACATTCTGCTCTATGATACCGATGTCGTGCCGGTAGGGCAGGATCAGCGTCAGCACGTGGAGTACGCGCGAGAAGCGGCGGCGAAATTCAATAATGCGTTCGGTGCGACATTCAAAGAGCCGAAGGAGTGGATACTCGAATCTATCGCGGTCGTGCCGGGCACCGACGGCAAAAAGATGAGCAAGAGTTACGGCAACACCATACCGCTTTTCGGGAGCAAGGACGAAATATCGAAAGCGGTCATGAGCATCGTGACTGACTCGAAAGCGGAGAGTCCGGAGAATGTGTACGCGATACACGCGCTTGTGAAAGAGCGCAATCACTTGACCGAACTCTACAAGGCCAACAAGGGGAAATACAAAGTCCTTAAAGAAGCGCTCATCGAAGATATCGAAGGGCTCATCGCGCCGATGCGGGAAAAGCGGGACTCGATATCGGATGCCGAAATAAAGAAAGTGCTGCAGGAAGGGGCCGAGCGCGCACGGGAGCGTGCATCGAAAAAAATGGCCGATGTTAGAAAGAAAATAGGCGTAGCACTATGATGGAACGAACTCTGAACAAGGATCTTCCTCCTCACGTTGGTCAAACGGTAGGTATCGCCGGATGGGTGGATGTGCGCCGCGACCACGGCAAGCTTATCTTCCTCGATATCCGCGACAGGAGCGGTATCGTGCAGGTCGTCGTCACGCCGAAAGCGGCGGAGGCGCTTGAAACGGCAAAAGAATTACGAGCGCAATGGGTCGTGGAGATAGAAGGCGAAGTAAAGGCGCGACCCGAAGCCACAAAAGGTGAGGGGCCGCTCGGCGGCATCGAGCTCTCGGCGCAGTCCATCAAGGTACTGTCCCGCGCGCATGAATTGCCGTTCGAACTCGGTACCGAAGTGAACCTCGATACCCATCTCGACCATT
>JBBUAA010000049.1:12404-29649 GCA_038061075.1 Patescibacteria group bacterium
GAATTGCCGTTCGAACTCGGTACCGAAGTGAACCTCGATACCCATCTCGACCATTTGCCGCTCACACTTCGTTCACAGCGCTCACGCGACATCTTTACAATGCAGGCCGCCATTCTCGGGTCGTATCGTTCATCCTTACGGAAACAAGGCTTTACTGAGTTCGTTGCACCCTCTCTTGTAGGCGGCGACGCGGAGGGGGGTGCGGCCGCTTTTAAGGTCGAGTACTACTACGATCAGACCGCATACCTCGCTACATCGCCGCAATTCTACAAACAAATAATGGTCGGGCCCTTTGAGCGTGCCTTTACGGTCTGTAAAATATTCCGCGCCGAAAAGAGCGCAACGACCCGCCACCTTTCGGAAGCGACATGCATAGATTTCGAGATGGGATTTGTCGAGAGTCATCTTGATCCGATGCGCGAACTCCAGACTGCCATTCGATACGTCGTCGAATATGTATCAAAAGAGCATGCTGACATATTCAACCGATTCAATAACACGCCACCGCTCGTGCCTGACGAAATTCCCGTACTCACTCTCAAGGAAGTCTTCGGTACCCTTGGAAAGAACGAGGCCCCCGATCTAGAGCCGGAGGATGAGCGTGCGATATCGGCGTGGGCAAAAGAAAAGAAAGCCTCGGATTTCGTATTCGTGACCGCGTACCCGACCAAGAAACGCGCATTCTATACGTACGAGGACACGGCGGAGGCGCCGTACTCCCGCGGCTTCGACCTCCTCTTCCGCGGACTTGAGATCAACAGCGGTTCGCAACGCATCCACGACCATGACGCACTCGTCGCACGCATGAAGGAGCGCGGCCTCGATCCGGAAAAATTCTCGTTCTATCTGCAGGCCTTCAAGTTTGGCTTGCCGCCGCACGGCGGGTCCTCGACGGGGCTTGAGCGCTTCACCGCCCGCATGCTCGAACTTCCCAATGTGAAAGAGGCGACCGCCTTCCCGCGCGACATGAACCGCATCGACATACGCCTATCGGAATAGCTTTCAGCTTTCAGAAAAATACACCATGGAAAAATTCAGTGTCGCCACTCAAACATATTCCGGCCCGCTCGAGGCGCTCTTGAACCTCATCGAAGAGCGTAAACTTGCCATATCCGAAGTGTCCCTCTCGGAAGTGACCGACGCATATCTCGCGTACGTCGAGAAACTTCCCGAACTTCCTCTGGGTGAGACCGCGCAATTCATTCTGGTCGCCTCGACCCTGCTCCTCATCAAATCGCGCACGCTCCTCCCCATGCTCTCCTTGTCCGACGACGAGCGCGAGAGCGTGCAGGAATTGGAGCGCCGCCTCGCGCGCTACGCTCTCGTCCGAAAAGCCGCTAAGCTCCTCCGCAAGGAGTGGGGGAGAGCGCCGCTCGCCTTGGCGAAACGCGCGCCCGCACGACCGGCCATCTTTACGCCCGCCGAAAGTTCCGTGCCGACCCTCTACGGTGCGATATCCCGCCTTCTCTCGCTTCTGCCGAAGCCCGAAGAAATGATGCGAGCATCGGTCGCGCCCGTCCTTGCGCTCGAAGACGTCATACGGAGCCTCAAGCAGCGCCTTACGGGAGCTCTTCGTGCAAGTTTCAGCGAACTCACGCAGTCGCAGGGCAAGCATGAGGTCATCGTATATTTTCTCGCCACCCTCGAACTCGTCCGCTCGGGCTCTATCTCGGTGACACAGGAGCGGCTCTTCTCGGACATGACGCTCGAGGCGGAGGCCGAGGGCATACCGCGATATGGCTAACGGACAGCTTGTAGCTTTCAGCTTTCAGAAAATACGGATACATGAATACGGAAACAGACGGATCAAAAATCAAAATCTTGGCTTCACAGGTCGAGGCCCTCCTTTTTGCGGAAGGCGGCAGCGTCTCCCGTAAGAAGCTGGGCGCGCAGCTCGGATGCAAGGAAAAGGAATTGTCGGATGCGTTTGCCGCGCTTTCGGAGCGGCTTGCGGGAAGCGGAATATCGCTCATCACGACGGAGACCGAGGCGAGCCTCGCCGTCGCGCCCGAAACGAGTCCCATCGTGCAAAAGATATTCGAGCGCGAATTGGGACACGAAATAGGGGAGGCGGGGCTCGAAGTGCTTGCCGTCGTGCTCTACCGCGGCGCTTCCACTCGCTCACAGATAGATTACATCCGCGGCGTGAATACGGCGTCGACCTTGCGCAATCTGCTCTCGCGAGGGCTCCTTGAGCGCGCGGGAAATCCCGAGGATGCGCGCGAGTACCTGTACCGGCCCACGGTCGAGCTTCTCGCCCACCTCGGCGTACGCGGCAATAAAGAATTACCAAGCTACGACGAGATCACCGCCGAGCTCGGTGCGTTCGAAGCGCGCGCAAAATCGGATGCAGCCGATGAGGCGGCGTGATAGTATCGACGACTACCTATATGCACACAGATATGAACATCGGGGAGCAAGGACAAGAGAGCGTAGTGTCGAATGCTACGCACGCGACGATAGGAATCGCGACGCTCATCCTTGCGGTGCTTGCGTTCGGGGCTGTGATCATCGCATACAGTATCGGTCCGTCACGACCATCCGAAGTGCAGACGGCGGCGGCGGCCGATGCTCTCGACCCGTTCTCCGGCATCTCCCTTCTCGCGAAAGCGGCCATCGTTATAGACATCAAAACGGGGAAGACGCTGTTCGAGTTGAATCCGGATGTCCAGCTTCCGCTGGCATCCTTGACGAAAGTGCCGCTGGTCCTCGCCGTTTCCGAAGTACTGCGGAACGACGACATCATTCTCATCCCGTACGACACCGCGCCTGCGGGAAGCGCGGAGCGCCTTGCAGAGGGCGAGAAATGGAAGGTGAGAGACATTATCGACTTTACCCTCATCGCCTCCTCCAACGGTGGTGCGGAGATACTTGCGAGCGTCGCGGACGAGCCACTCCATGCCCTCTACCCCGAATCGCCCGCCGGGCAGAGCCCTCTGGGCGGCGCCGAAAGCGGTGCGACACTGTGGCGTATGAATAAGCTCGTCGAGTCGCTCGGTCTTGCCCGCACTTATTTTCTCAATGCGAGCGGGCTCGATCTGAGTACCACGCAATCGGGCGCATACGGCTCGGCGCGTGACATGGCGCGCCTCTTTGCCTATGCCGCTTCAGCGCAACCTTCTCTTTTTGCGGGTACGGCAAAAAATGCGACGGTGATGACGTCGGCCAACGGGCAGGAGCAGACATCCGCGTTCAATACCAACAAAGCGGAGGGCGCAATACCCGGACTCGTATTGGGTAAGACCGGCTACACCGACCTTGCGGGAGGCAATCTCGCGGTTGTCTTTGATGTCGGCTTTGGAGAGCCGGTCGTAGCGGTGGTCCTCGGCTCGACGTACGAAGGAAGATTCGAGGATATGCAGAAATTAGTGGTGGCCGCGCGCGAAATCATTGCCCCTACTTCCGCAACGTCCCGGTAAACAGTCTTCGCTAGAAACAATAACGGACATGCGGAGCCTCTGCGGGCGGGGTACAATGTCCGTATGTTGTCCGATATCGTACGGGTCCTCGTTCCTGCCGCGGCAACTTTCATCATCGGAATGGCCATCACGCCGATCGTCACTCATTATCTCTACGCCTTCAAAGCGTGGAAAAAACAATCCGGCAAACGCGCGCTCGACGGTTCGCAGGCGCTCGAATTCAACCGTCTGCACGTGGAACAGGAGGTGCGGGCGCCCCGCATGGGCGGTATCGTTATATGGGGAAGCGTTCTGATAACGATAATCGGGGTCGCAGTAGTCGCAAAATTCGTGCCGAGCGCGGAAATACTCAAACTTGATTTCTTAAGCCGTAATCAGACATGGATACCGCTCGCGACATTGCTCGTCGGAGCATTCGCGGGCTTTATCGACGACCTGTTGGTCATCCGGCCGGGCGGGGAAGGATTGCCGCTCCGCTATCGCCTCCTCGTCGTCGTCATGCTCGCGACCTTCATCGGCTGGTGGTTCTGGGCGAAACTCGACGTGACCGCCGTAAGTATTCCGTTCGGCTATCCGTTGGAGATAGGGTGGCTCGTCATCCCGCTCTTTATTCTCGTATCGCTTGCGCTCTATGCTTCCGGCGTCATCGACGGCATCGACGGCCTCTCGGGCGGCGTGTTCGGCTCGGTGTTCGCCTCATATGCCATCATCGCCTTCGCGCAGGACCAGATAGACCTCGCCGCCTTCTCCGCCGCGATAGTCGGGGGCATCCTCGCCTTTCTGTGGTTCAACATTCCGCCTGCGCGTTTTTATATGTCGGACACCGGTACGATGGCGCTCACGCTCACCATAGCGACGATCGCATTCATGACGGATAACCTCGGCGGTGGAGTCGGCATCAGCGTACTCCCCGTCATCGGCGCGCTTTTGGTCGCGACCGTCGCCTCGGATATCGCGCAGGTCATATCAAAAAAATTCTTCGGTAGAAAACTCCTCCGCATCGCCCCTCTGCACCATCATTTCGAGGCGCTGGGGTGGCCCGGCACGAAGGTCGTGATGCGCTACTGGGTACTGTCGGTCGTTTTTGCATTTGCGGGGGCCATCATCGCGCTTGCGGCGGTCTAGACTCACTATGTGGCGCGCCGCAAAAACGATGCACGTAGACAGGCCGCTTGCGCTTCTCATCGCGATACTCGTCCTCGCGGGCGGCATGATCTTCGCCTCGGCCGCGTTCGGCTTGCTTGCGCGCGGGAGCGTGAATATCTCGTCGGTCGCGTTCAATCATCTGGCGCTCGGTATCGGATTGGGGCTCCTCGCGCTTGTCATCGGAAGCCACCTCGACTATTCGCTGTGGCGGCGCTTCGCGCCGCACATCTTCGTCCTCGCGCTTCTGGCGACCGCAGCAGTCTTCATTCCGAGCCTCGGTATCGAACACGGCGGCGGCAGGCGATGGCTCGATATCGCAGGCTTCTCCTTCCAGCCGTCGGAAGTCCTTAAGCTCGCTTCCATCATGATAGCCGCCGCATATTTCACCGCGGTCCGCGCGAAGATCGGCGACCTGCGTTTCGGGCTTGGGGGATTGTTGCTCATCCTCGCAGGCCCCGTCGTCCTCCTCATTCTGCAGCCCGACCTCGGGACGCTCGGCGTCATCATCCTCTCGGTCCTCGCGGTCTTTTTTGCGGCGGGGGGAAAGATACGGGACCTCATCCTGATGGCGCTCATCGGGGTGCTCGCGCTCGGCGTACTTGCGACCGTGCGGCCGTACGTGCGCGACCGCGTCGCCGTTTTTCTCGACCCTTCGCGAGCGCCGCAGGCCGAAGGCTATCAAATAAAACAATCCCTCATCGCGATAGGCTCGGGCGGATTTCTCGGACGCGGTTTCGGCCAGAGCGTCCAGAAATTCACCTACCTTCCCGAGCCGATGGGGGATTCCATCTTCGCCGTCGCCGCCGAAGAATTCGGTTTTCTCGGAGCGATAGCCCTCATCGGGCTCTTCCTCGCCTTTGCCCTGCGCGGATTCAGTATTGCGGCGCGCGTGACCAATCATTTCGGAGCGCTGCTCGCCGTCGGTATTTCTTTTTATCTCGCGTCTGAGGCATTCATCAATATCGCCGCAATGCTCGGCGTCGCCCCGCTTACCGGCATACCGCTCACCTTCATCAGCCAAGGCGGCAGCGCCATGCTCGTCTCTCTCGCGAGCGCGGGCATTCTCCTCGGCATCTCCCGCCGCAGAAACTGAGGTGAAAGAGAGTAAACCGGTGCTGGTTTTTGAACTCCTCGGCTCGGAAGAACGCGAGCTACGCTCGCGTTCTTCGCTCGCTCTACGTCGTCCGTAAAAGTTGTTGATATGCTATAATCACCGTTATGGTTGGAAAAGTGACTATCAGCAGGCAGAAATACGATGAGCTCAAGCGTCAAGCGGCGGCGTGGCGTTATGCTATGGGCACATCTGACAAGACGGTCGTGTTCAATGCTGTCCGGGACAATGGCGGCGAAGGTATCAAAGCGGGAATACTCGCGGAAAAGCTGCGCACCCTTATCGAGAACGAACGGTAATCCCCATGGATCGTATCGATAAGCTTCTTGCGCGAATACCCAAGAAGCACAGGCGACAGATACTGGAAGGACTCGAATGTCTGAGCAGTCCAGTGTGTCGCGCGACGCTCCGCGCGGAAAAATTAAGCGGGAGCCGATCTCTTTTTCGTATCCGCATTGGGAGATATCGCATTATGTTCCACGTTGACGAACAAAACTGCGCGATTGTGGATGATATCCGTCCGCGCAACGAAGGTACCTATCGACGCATTTTTTAATATCGTGCCAAGGCAATGCCGTTCTTTCTTATTAAGCCGTAGACTATGCGCCATGCTAAAATAAACCCATGAAAATCGTGCTGGCGGGCGGGGGAAGCGGCGGGCATTTTTACCCGCTTATTGCTATCGCGGAGGCGCTTGAAGACATCTCAAAGGAGAAGCGGCTCATCGAGCCTGAGCTTTTCTACATCGGCCCGCCGCCCTTCGACCATGCGGCCCTGCTCGAACATGAGATAGAGTACCGCCCAAGCCCCGCGGGAAGACTGCGCCGGTATCCGAGCATCCTCAACGTCCTCGACCTTTTCAAGACCTTCTTCGGCGTCATCGCCTCGATATTCCAATTGTTCCGTCTCTTTCCCGACGTCGTCTTCTCGACCGGCGGTTTTGCGGCATTTCCCACGCTCTATGCCGCCCGCATCCTCGGCATCCCCGTAATCATTTATGACGCCGATGCGGCACCGGGGCGCGTCTCCCTCTGGTCGGCATCGTTCGCACGGTGGATCGCTCTCGCGCACCCCGACGCGGCAGAACAATTTCCGAAAAAATATTTGGATAAGATAGCACGCATCGGCCACCCGATACGGAAGGAGATAGAATCGCCGAGCAAAGAAGGCGGGCATGAATTCCTCAAGCTCGATGCGGCGACGCCGACCGTCTTCATCGTGGGCGGCTCGTCGGGCGCGCAAGCGATAAACGAGACGGTCCTCGACGCCCTGCCCGCGCTCGTCGAACACTACAATGTCGTCCACCAATGCGGAAGCGCAAATCTCGAAGAAGTGAGCGGACTGGCGCGCGTCATCCTGAAGGATTCGCGCTATGCGGACCGCTACCGGAGCTTTGGGCTTCTGAACACACTCGCGCTCCGCATGGCCGCGGGCATCTCCTCGGTCGTCGTCTCCCGCGCAGGGAGCGGTACCATTTTCGAGATCGCTTCATGGGGACTTCCTGCCATCCTCGTGCCTATCCCGACGGAGATATCCCACGACCAGACGGAAAACGCGTTCTCATACGCACGGTCGGGCGCGGCAGCCGTCTTGGAACAACACAATCTCACGCCGCATCTCCTCGTGGCGGAGATAGCGCGGGTCATGGATGATGCAGCACTACGAGCGAAGATGAGCGCGGCCGCGCGCGCATTCGCGCGGCCGCAGGCGGCGCGAAAGCTCGCCGATATCATTGTCGAGACGGCTCTCGAGCACCAATCCGTATGACCCGCACACTAAGTTTACCGTCGCCTCTTATGAAGCCAATAACTATATGTGACCTTGCAACAACGGGACAGGACGTTACGATATCCGGAATGTCTTCGGCACAAAATCACGGCAAACTTAGTGTACGGGTATGAAGGTCATCACACGTTTTCCTCCGTCTCCGACGGGAAAATTCCACATCGGGAGCGCCCGTACCGCACTCTTCAATTATCTCTTTGCACAGCATCACGGCGGTACCATGTTCTTGCGGTTTGAGGACACGGATGCCGAACGCAACAAAATAGAGCACGAGCATGACATCATCGACGGCCTCCACTGGCTGGGAATTTCGTATACCGAGAGCATCCCGCTCCGGCAGTCCGAGCGGCTCGATGTGTACCGCAGCTACCTCCACCAACTCATCGAGAGCGGCGCCGCGTATGAGGCGGAGCCGGCAGAGAACGGCGGGGGAAATGTCGTGCGCTTTAAGAACCCCAATGTAAAAATTACCTTTTCCGATCTCATCCGCGGCGAAGTATCCTTCGATACCGCCGAGCTCAAGGATTTTATCATCGCGCGGAATACCGGCAGCCCGCTCTACCATTTGGCCGTCGTCGCCGACGATCACGACTCGGGTATCACGCACGTCATCCGCGGTGAAGACCATATTTCAAATACACAACGCCAGATACTTATCATCGAGGCACTCGGCTTCAGCCGGCCGGTGTACGCGCACATACCGCTCATTCTCGCGCCCGACCGTTCCAAGCTCTCAAAGCGCCACGGTGCCATATCCCTCAACGAGTACCGCGCCGAAGGATTCGTAGCAGAAGCACTCGTGAATTATCTCGCGCTTCTGGGATGGAATCCGGGAGGGGAGCGGGAACTGTTCTCGCTCGCCGAGCTCGTCAGGGCATTCGACATCACGCAGGTACAAAAGAGCGGCGCCATTTTCGATCTCCAAAAATTGCGGTGGTTCAATCATTCATACCTCAAGAAGCTGGATGCGGAGGAATACGAGGCGCGGTTCGCGGAGTATATAAAGACCGAGAAGAAGGCCGCGCCTCCCGCATACCTCTCACAGGCGATACGCATCGTTCAGGAAAGAGGGGAGACCTTCGGGCACGCGTTCGAACTCCTGCACACCGATTGCGCGTTCTTGGAGGACAATCTCAACGGCGGCGCACCAATCCCCATACCCCTTCTTACCAAGGGCGCAAAAGCCGATGCGTTGACCGTTCTCGCTCACCTCAAAAAAGTTTTGGTACTGCTCTCCGGCGTTGATGAAAAAAGTTTTACGACCGACGCTATCAAAGACGCGGTCTTCCCGTATGCGACCGGAGAGGGGAGGGCGTCCGTACTCTGGCCCCTGCGCGTGGCGCTCTCCGGAAAAGAAAAGTCGCCCGACCCCTTCACCCTCGCCGGGTACCTCGGGAAAGAGCGGACGCTCTCCCGCGTCTCCAATGCTATAGAGATGTTGAGCAGGGTATGAATATCTTGTATCGTACGAACGCGCTTGGGATGGCGCTTTTCTGCGTGCTCGTCTTATTCGCGGCGCCGCTCCTCTATGCGCAGTCCACAGAGGACATCCAGAAGGAAATCGACGGTCACAACATCCAGATAGCCGAGCTCAACAAGGAAATAGCCGCGTACGAGAAGCAGTTGACCGAGGTCGGCGCAAAAAAGCAGACACTCCAGAGCACGCTTGCGCAGCTCGACCTCTCGCGGAAAAAATTGACCGCCCAGATCAACGTCACGAAAAATAAGATAAGTGCGCTGCAGCTCGAGATACAGGAGCTCTCGCGCGGAATAGCGGGCAAGGAGAGCTCGATAGAAAAGGACGAGGCGGGCCTCGCGGAATCCATGCGTCATCTCAACGAGACCGAGTCGCGCACGCTGCTGGAAGCTCTCCTTTCCTCGAAAAGCATGTCCGATGTGTGGCAGGACATGGAAGCGAGCGTCCTTATACAATCAAAGATAAAGAATGATATCGACGCCCTCTCCGTGCAAAAACAAACACTGTCGAATACCAAGGTCTCGACCGAGGCGAAGCGCGCCGAACTTTTGAAACAGCAGCGGAATCTGGTCGCGCAGCAGGGCTCACTGGATGCGACGCGCAAGGCACAGAATGAGCTGCTCGCACAGACGAAGTCGCAGGAGTCCGCCTACCAAGCGCTCCTCGCGCAAAAACAGGCGGAAAAGGTCGCGTTCGAGGCCGCATTGTTCGAACTCGCGTCAAAACTCCAGTACACGCTTGACCCCTCGCGCGTCCCTCCTGCGGGCAAAGGCATTCTCCGGTGGCCGCTCGACAACGTATCGATAACGCAGCAATTCGGGCGCACGTCGGATTCGGGCCGCCTCTATACTTCCGGTACGCACGACGGCGTCGACTTCCGCGCATCTATCGGTACTCCAGTCCGCGCGGCGCTGACGGGGACGGTCGTCGAAGTAAATCAAGGAGCAGTTCAAAATTGTCAGTACGGGAAGTGGGTGCTCATCAGGCACAGCAACGGCTTGACGACATTGTACGCACATCTTTCGGAGATAGCTGTGCAGAAGGGAGAAGCGGTCGCCACGGGGAAGGTGATTGGATTTGCGGGTACTACCGGCTATGCCACAGGCCCGCACCTTCATTTCACCGTCTATCTCTCGGATGCCGTCTCACTCAGACAATACACGTGCAAGAGCGGGCGTAGCACTCTCATACCTATCGCAAACCCCAACGCATACCTCAACCCGCTGAGCTACCTTTGAAGCCTCTGGGCACTTTCCACTCGACGAGGTCTCCCGCCCGTATTTCTATCTGCGCGGCGTCGCGCAATTTACGAATTATTTTTTTCGGAGCGATAGGGGAGTGCCGCGAGGCATCCAAGGCATCCACGAGCCAATGCATCTCTTCCCCCGCCGTCACCCACTTTTCCGGCGCGTACCGCGAGAGGTCGAACGGCGCGGAATATTCGCGCAGAGATTTTTTGCCGTCCGACTCGATGTACTCGTGGAAATACGACATCGCGAGCTCGCGCGGGGAGCGGTACACCGCGTCGCGGTAACGCAATATCACGTGGTTGGTCTTGCTTATCGCACCCCACAGTCCTCCTGACCGGAAGAGCGCCACGATGTGGTCCTCATACGGATGCACGGTCCGCATGTCCATCAAAAGCGGCTTCTGCCCGTGATACGCCAGCGCCGCCGCCGCGACGAGCGCGCCCTCGAAGCAATGCGCTTTCTTCGCCTGCAGAGTGCGGCGTGGCGACATGTACGTCTCGCCAGCCATCTCAAAATTGATGGGGAGCGTGTCGAGAAAATCTTGGATTTTCGATGGGGAAGTCAATCTCGCGAAAATCTTTCGTTCGGCGGGTGTCAACATCGCTTTCAGCCGTTCTCGGTACATGAAGTGTATTATACCTATCTCACAAAAAAGAAACCCCCGGCCTCGCAATTGGGGACTTCGAGGCCGGGGAACATAGGGAGGAACAATCCCTTTTCTTGGTGCGGGGAAACCCGCAGGGATGCTGACGGCAATTGTCAGCCCCTGAAGTATATCCCGACATTTTTGAGCTTTGACAGGAGAGTCGCACATGCGGTAAATATGCTATAGTGTTCTTAGAGGAATGATTCAAATGTAATATTTGGCTTATTTCCTCGTCTAGTCATTGTATGAACACCATAAAAAACGGAAAGGTGAGATGTATAGTTTTTCAAGAGGAGAACACTTGGTATGGTGTTGCTCTTGAGTTTAATATTGTTGTTGAAGGAGATGACAAAGACGTTGTTAACTTTAACCTACAGGAAGCAATTCGCGGATATGTCCAATCTTTAAAAAAGGTAAAGGGATTTCGTGCCGGGACTGAAACTGCCGCCCTCAACCAAACGACTGAGCAGGAGTACGAAAACATGTGGGACAGTTTACAATCGAATAAACCTGTACCTTCTCCGATTCAACAAGTTGGGTATTACGGTGTCGCATTTGTTTAAGACGTATGACACGCGGGGTCTTTAACTGGACCTACAAGGACGTTGTCGATGTTTTGAAAGCTCACGGTTTCAGGCTTAATGACATTGATAGCAGCCACCACTTTTATATACGTTTTGAACATGGTCGTTTCTATCAAGTGACCGTTCCATTTCATGGCAGTAGGGTCTTAAAACCACGCACTTTGAAAAGTATGATCTTGCAATCCGGTCTTACGAAAGAAGAGTGGGGAATTTGATAGGGAACTCAGACCCCTAAGAATCAAATAGCTTTTGGGAGGGAAATTGGTAGGATTTGTGGATGGCGACTCTAATAGCTATCCTGATTATACTTCTGGTTATTTGTATCTTTGGCATTCCAATAATTCTCGCAATTTGGCTTTGGTACTTTCATGATCGACATCTGAAGATTCTCAGGGATGAGATTTTTGATACTCCTAGTAAGATTAACGAACATTTCAGAGGGCGTGGCGCTACTGCAGCTAGAATCCAACCACATTTAAACGCGGCGTTAAGACCTTTGGAGGTGGAACTTAAGAAACGGGAGTCAGCACGTCAATTATTTCTTGACCGAGCGCATTTCATCTCTCTTTTTAAGATTCGATAGGGAACTCACCAGAAACCCCGGCTAGATTAGGGAAAAAGGCCGCGATGGGGTTTGGGGGAGCCGGAGCGGCGGAGAGGCTGTAGCGAGGGTGTTTTGGGCTCGTATACGCCTCTAGGAGAGGCGGGAGGGGCTGCGGGCGTGGATTGGTGCGTGGGGGTGGCCAACCCGTAGGTCAGCGCTGGGTATATTTGCTGTTCCCAGACTTCGTTTTACATATATTGTGCGAATGAGTGCGTAGAGCTATAATAAAGCTATAATGCAATTGCACCACATGTCCCCTACTAAGCAAGTCGCTCAAAAATCTATCCGGGAATACCTGTTGCCGTTCCTCGACTATTGCGAGGTGGAAAAAGGTCTTGCGAATAACACGCAAAAAAATTACCGGCAGTATCTGCGACTTTTCATGGAGTGGCTGATACGCACGAACAACGCCCCTCTCCTCCCCCGCGAGCTCACCGCCAAGCATATCTGGGATTATCGTCTGTACTTGGCACGACAATACACAACGCCGACCGGAAAAAACTTGAGCAAAAAATCCCAAAATTACTACCTAATTGCCGTACGTGCACTTTTGGATTTCTTTTCCGAGCGTGATATCGAGTCACTGCCGTCGCCCAAAGTAAAACTTGCCAAACAAAAGGACGAAGAAACGATATCGTTCCTTGATGCGCACGACATGGAGCGTATCCTCAAAGTGCCCGACACGACAACGCCGATCGGATTACGCGACCGCGCTATTGTGGAACTCTTTTTTTCGTCCGGCATGCGTATCTCGGAACTCGTCGCTTTGAACCGCGACCGTATGTCCTTTCTGCGCGATAAAAACCCGAATGCGACATTCGAGCTCTCGATAGTCGGCAAGGGAAAACATGTACGCACGGTGTTCATCTCCCCCCGTGCGGCGCAGTGGCTCCGAAAATACCTTGCGACGCGGAGCGACGACCATAAGCCGCTTTTTATAAATCAGAGGACAAAAAATCCCGAGCAGACACGTCTTACTCCGCGTTCGATACAAATGATGATAGCTCGGTGCGCGATTGCCGCCGGATTTTCCAAGAAAGTCACGCCACATACATTGCGCCATACGTACGCAACGGATCTCTTATCCCACGGCGCTGATCTGCGGAGCGTACAGGAGCTCTTAGGGCATAAGAATGTTTCAACGACGCAAGTCTATACGCACGTTACGAACAAACGTCTGCGTGATATCCACGAAAAATTCCATGGCGGCCGCGACATCGACAACTAGATCCGAGTATGGATACACTTTCCAAAGTACGTGACATGTTCTATTCCGGCACCCATGCGTTCAGCGGAGATGCGGAATCCGTTACCGAAATCGCGTTTTTGGTAGACAACGGATACCTACACGTGGCCACTGTTCAAATAAACTCAAAAGTCGAATATTCCGAGATATTGCAGAACGTAGGTGCTAACCCACTATACGAAGCCGCAGCCGGAGGAGGGCCTGCACATGTAGCGTTAAAAATCCTATCTGGAAACTATGTGAGGCAAAAATACAGTCAAGATGTCATCTTTGAACATCCCTTTTGCGGATACTACCCCGATGTCTTGAGCGAAGACAGGCAGATAGTTGTGGAATGTGGGAATACGCAGAATCCTTCCAAAATACTCGACTACTTTCGACAGGGACGCATACGCGAATGTATTCAAATCCCCTATCCCGACGTCGAGGATACTGTGATCGTGTGGGGTACTGTTTCGTTGCACATCCTGAACTAAGTGCGTTTCTCGATCTGCTTGTTGAAAAGAAAAACGACCACGTTAAAGACATCCTCGCGAAGAGACGCGCGCAGTCCAACGGGTAGACTCCGACCATTCTTTTAGACCCCAACTACCATTTACCCGTCTCCCCTCGCGCACCGGCACGGTACGCTTCGATGCGGCGGCGATTCGCGGGAGAAATTTCTTCCGGCAAATTATCCACGTCAAACTAGCTCCGCGCCATGATCTCCAAATTCGGCCGGAGAGAGAGGGAGCCCTCGAAATCGCCCGTGTAATACACCCGCACCTTATCCCTCTTCCCCATCGTGCCTGTATAGGTGCCTATTTCACCCGCAAGCGTTTTCACTTCAAATCCCGTTTCCTCGCGCGCTTCGCGTACCGCCGCAGCTTCGGGAGTTTCGTTGCGGTCCACGCCGCCGCCCGGCAGTGTCCACGCCCACGGCGCATACCAATGAGAGACCAATATCACGCTCCGGTCTTTTACGAGAATGATGCGCACACCCTGTATACTCCCCGCTCCCGTAAATGTAGATATCCAAAAACGCACCGCATGCACCACGCCGATAAGCGTAAGCGAGAGATACAGACCGATGCGCCGGAGAAAATGCGGCATATTTATTTATTGTATTGACGAAGACGATTCAGATGCGACTATATTTCGCCGCGATTCAGCGTTTCCAAGGTATCTCGAACTGCGTAAATTCGGGAAGAAGTTTCCGACCGTAGAGGAGACGCGAGATGACCTCCGCGTGCGAGAGCGCGCCCGTGAGCGCGTTGTGCGGCGCCGGTTCTTCAGGGATGCCGCAGTAGTTGAGGACCACATCAAGATTGAGCGCGGAGCGCTTGCGGGCGACGGGCGGCTGTATCCCCCGCTCGACCATGTGCATATAGGCCAGCGTGTGCGTATCAATAGTGCGATAGGCAAATTGCCAGTCGGTGTGGCCCGCGCGCTCCGACGCGGCTTTCAGAAAATCGCGGTCGAAAGAGACATTCTGCCCCGCGAGCGTCCGCTCCGCGAGCCCGTCGCTCCAGTGTAGAAAAGCGTGGATGAGGTCGCTCTCGCTCTGCTTCTTCGGGTCCGTTATTTGCTCTTTGCTGAAGCCGTTGACCGCAAGCGCCTCGTCCATGATGTGCGCGCCGTCCCACACGCGGCATTCTTCGTAGAAACGGTTCGAAGGATTCGCAAGGTCCAAGGCACCCACCGACACGATGGAGTGTTTGAGGGGTTCTGTTCCCGAAGCTTCGACGTCAACGACTAACATAGGTAGCTTTCAGGTGTCAGCTTCCGGCTTTCAGGAAAATGCATGGCGCAATTCTCTCACAGCTCGAAGCTAGAAGCTAGAAGCTGAAAGCTATTGGAGTCCCTTGCAATTCTTTGCAGGCCGGTATCCCGCCCTCTTCGCCGCCTCCTCGCTTTGGAACCACAGCTGATTTTTCGAAAGTATCTTGTCCGCTCCGCCGCACCACGGGTAGTAATACGCGCTCCCCGTCCACGAGGCGACCACGAACCCGCCCGCATACTTGCCCTGTTGCGGAGCCTGAATCATTTCCGCCCGTTCTATTGAAACGACGGGCCGCACATCCTCAAGCGCAGAAAGCCGCCCCAGCCCAAAGGCCGCCAAGCCGACGAGGAAGACGAGGGCCGCAATACCCCACTCCCCTATTCCGACGTCAAGTACACCCTTGATTTTTTGCCACATATCTTGTATCCTCCTTGTACTTTCACTGTAGCATTTCACCTGAAAGCTGAAAGCTGCAACCTGAAAGCTACCCAACTATGGCCCATACAAAAGCCGGCGGAACAGCCAAAAACCTGCAGGACTCAAATCCGAAATATCTCGGCGTCAAACGCGCTGACGGCCAGAAGGTCGGCATCGGCGAGATTATCGTGCGCCAGCGCGGCACCGCTATATTGGCGGGCGACAACATCGGCGTAGGCACCGACCACACGCTCTTCGCGCGCATCGCGGGAGTCGTGCGTTTCCGCACGAAGCGCAAGGTTAATTTTGACGGACGTACTAAAACCCGTTCTATCGTGTCGATAATTTAGAGCGTGGCCGGAAACCTCAGGCCGCTACCACCTTCAGCATCACTTCCGACTCTATCCTCTCGGTGCCTGCCTGCGCAGGCAGGGAGATTTTTATTATATGGTCGCCCGTCGCCTTGACCGGTTCAAGCGGCTTTATCGCTTCGGGAGACAAGTCGACTCCTTTCTGGTCCTTCAGCGCTTGCCCTATTTCTTTCGGCCCCACCGACTTGAAGAGGCCGCCCTTTTCGGTCGCGCGCACTTTTATTTCGATGCGTGCTCCCCTCAAGCCTTCGACCGCTTTGGTCAGTGCTTGCGTCTCTTTTTCTTTCTGCGCCGTCTCTTCCGCTTGCTGCTTCGCATGAGCCGCCTGCTTGTCGGGCGTCGCCTGCACGGCAAGTCCCTGTGCGATAAGGAAGTTCATCGCGTAGCCGTCCGCCACTTCTTTAATAGTCCCCTTCTGCCCCACCCCACCGACGTCCTTGAGAAAAATAACTTTCATTCAGCTATCGTACATGAGAACCTCGACGACGGCAAAATCCCAAAGTCAGTACCATTAACCATCAAGGCGTTGCCTTGATGGTTAATGGTATACTACACGCATGGCTCAACGTCCCGTCCCCTTCCAAATCGACGAGTGGTTCCACTGCTACAATCGTGGCATCGAAAAACGCACTGTGTTCGAGGGTGAAGACGATTCGGAACGCTTCCTCCAAATCCTCTATCTGGCCAATTCGACGGACACACTTCACCGGAGCAATCTCTCACAAAAAACGACGGAAGAAATCATCTCCTTGTTACGCTCCGATACACTAGTTTCCATCGGAGCGTATTGCTTGATGCCAAATCATTTTCACCTACTCCTGAAGGAAATCGTAGATGGTGGGATTATACGCTTTATGCAGAAACTCGGCACTGCATATACGATGTACTTCAATACCAAGAACAATCGAGTGGGGAATCTTTTTATGAAACCATTCCGCTCGCGGCATGTCGGGGAAGACCGCTACTTCCAACACGTTGTTAACTACATTCACTGCAATCCCGCCGAACGGTTCGATTGGGGGTGGAAGAAGGGCGTGGTGCGGGATATGGATCGACTGGAAAAACAGCTTCTTAAATATCGATATTCGAGCTTTCCGGATTTCGCGGGAGAGAAGCGACCCATCTCCCCTATACTGTCCCGTGACGTTTTTGATGTGTACCGACATTCAACTCCGCGCAAAATGCTCGACGACGCCCGCGCATATTATGCGAGCATTACAACCGATGATCCGGGCTTTGTGGAGGCCGCCAAGAACGCCAAAACCATCAAGGCGACGCCTTGATGGTTTTGCTACGGAACACACGCGGAGGCTAGTAGTTCAGAAAAGCTCTTCCCATTCGACAATTTGGAGCGACGTCGGCGGCATTCCGCACGCCAAGGCTCCTTTTATAAATCGTATTTGAGCGGAAGTGAGTTTGTCTTTTCC
>JBBUAA010000049.1:29749-33240 GCA_038061075.1 Patescibacteria group bacterium
GACGCCCACAAGCTTCGCGATATCCCAGTAGCGGAGAGCGCCCGCGAGTATCTCGGATGCGGAAGCCGATCCCCTATCCACAAGAATGACCATGCGCAAATTCTCATTGAACACATCGTACCCGCGCGAGCGATGCACGATATTGTCCGCATGCCCCGCATAGTCTTCCGTAACTACGATCTTGCCCGTGGGTAGAAACCAGCTCGCCATATCGACGGCCGCCTCCAAGTAGCCGCCCGGATTGCCGCGCAGGTCGAGAATGAGCAGAGAGTCGCCCGATTCCACGAATTCGCGGAGGGCGCTCCTGAAAAGTTCGGGGGAATTCGCCGTGAAGGTCATAAGGTGGATGACAAAAATGCCGTCGTCCCGCTTCGTCGTCGTGATGGTGGGGACATTGATGGCGTCGCGCGTCGCTTTTATCTCGCGCGGTTCGCTCCACCCTTCGCGGAGCATCAGGAGCGTCACCTGTGTCCCCTTCTCCCCTCGTATCTTCGACACGGCGGTCGAAATATCCATGCCGTGCGTGTCTTCGCCGTCTATCTTCAATATTTTGTCTCCGCTCCGTATGCCCGCGCGTTCGGCGGGCGTGCCCTTCAAGGGTGAGACGACCGTCAGCGTCTGATCGCGGACGGCTATCTCCATTCCCACGCCCCCGAAAGAGCCGCTCATGTCATCGGTAAACTGTTGATTCTCCTTCGGCGGCAGGAAGAACGTATACGGGTCGTCGAGCGAGCCCGCAAGCCCCTCTATGAGCCCCCACACGCGCTTCTGATTTGCGTCTTCGGTCGAGGTCGCGAGCGATGTGGAGGCGACGGCGGCAGGTACGAATTTCTCGTCGATGACGCGCCACGCTTTCCACAGCGGGGCCAAATCGACATCTATCGGCATCCCGATCCCGTATCCCCTGCTACCCGACTCCTTGCTGCGCGCCGCTTCCACGGTGAGCCCGAGAGCAAACGCCGTTGCCGCAATAATGATGGCTCCCGCGATAACAGCTCGCATCGAGAATCCCGTGTTCGCGGGAAATGGAAGCCGCTCCGCGTGTTCGTCTTCGTACATAAAGTGTCCCAAGTATCGCACGACGGATAGCAGTTTCAAAACCACTGCTCTGTCATGATAGTATTCTTGTATGATTTCCCGATACGCGCACGGCAATGTCACGTGGGTAGACCTCGATAACCCGACCAATGCGGAGGTCCGCCAGATCGTAAATGAATTCGGTATTAATACGTTCGTCGCGGAAGAGCTGCTGCTCCCCTCGATGAAGCCGCGCGTCGAGTTCCATACCGCCTACGTATATGTCATCCTCCACTTCCCTGCACTCCGCCATTCGCACGCGACCATCGAACAGGAGATCGACTTTGTCATCGGCAAGAATTTCCTTATCACGACGCACTACGATACGATTGACCCTCTGCACAAGTTCGCCAAGGTGTTCGAGGTGAATTCACTGCTCGACAAGGAGACGTCGGGCAACCACGGCGGATTCCTGTTCTTCTCCATGCTCCGCAAGCTTTACCGGTCCATCGAGCATGAATCCGAGCACATCAAACGTGACCTTGCAGCCATCGAGGAGCACACCTTTACCGGCCATGAGGTGGAGATGGTGCAGGCAATATCGCGGAGTGCGCGGGACCTCCTGAACATGCGCCAGATCATCGAGCCGCATCGCGAAGTCCTGAAGGCGCTCGAATCCGAGGGCGCGGCGTTCTTCGGTCAGGATTTCGCGCCCTACCTGCGCATCCTCGCCAACGAATACTACCGCGTGCACAATCACATCATGCGCTACACCGACTTCCTGCATGAGCTGCGCGAGACCAACAATTCCCTCCTCTCGACCAAGCAGAATGAAACGATGCGCGTGCTGACCATCATGGCGCTGCTCACCTTCCCTCTCGCGCTCTTCGTGGCGATATTCGACATCAATGCCACTTCCAATCCGATCATCGGCCTGCCCTATGACTTCTGGATAATCGTCGGCGCGGTAGTCGGCATAGGAGCCGCGATGCTTTGGTACTTCAGGCACAAGAAGTGGCTTTAGCATAGCTGCCAGCTTTCAGCTTTCACCCAGTAGGTGATTTTTCTAAATCAGCTTTCAGCCTTACAATGGAGAAATGTGGCTTCCGTCGTTCCTCAAAGGCAAAAAGGCCAACACGGCTCCACTGTACTTCTACAATACGCTGTCGAAGTCGAAGGAGGCATTCAGCCTCCCCCCGTATGCAAAGGCCGCGCGGATGTACAACTGCGGCCCCACGGTCTACGGCGTCCAGCACATCGGGAATCTTTCGATGTTCGTCTTCACCGACATACTCCGCAGAACCCTCGAATTCAACGCCTATGAAGTGAAGCAGGTCATCAATTTCACCGATTTCGGGCATCTGACCTCCGATGCGGATGAGGGCGACGACAAGATGATAAAAGGCCTCAAGCGCGACGGCCTCACGCCGACCTTGGACAACATGCGCGAGATGGGAAAAAAGTACGCGGGTATATTCAAGGACGACCTCGCGAAACTGAATATTGACGTCTCCAAGATAACCTTCCCCTTCGCCAGCGACTACATCCCCGCGCAGATAGCGATGATAAAAACGCTCGAAGAAAAAGGGTACGCGTATCGCGGTCTCCGCGGCGTGTATTTCGACACCCTTCGCTTTCCCGACTACGGCAAGCTTGGGAATATCGCTCTCGAAGGACAGCGTGAGGGCGCGCGCGTCGAGGCGGATGCCGAGAAACGCAATGCGACCGATTTCATCCTCTGGAAAGCGTCCGACCGCTTGGGGTGGGATTCGCCGTGGGGAAAAGGTTTCCCCGGCTGGCACATCGAATGCTCGGCGATGGTAAATTCCATTCTCGGCAAGCAGATAGACATCCATACCGGCGGCATCGAGCACATCGGTGTCCACCACAACAACGAGATCGCCCAGTCGGAATCCGCTACGGGGAAACGCCCCTTTTCCCGCTTCTGGATGCATCGGGCGCATTTGCAGATAGATAACGCCAAAATAGCGAAGTCGGAGGGCAACACGGTATACCTTTCGGATGTCGTCGAAAAAGGATTTCATCCTCTCGCGCTCCGCTATCTCTTCCTCACCGCGCACTATCGCACATCGGCGAATTTCACGTGGAAATCGCTCGAAGCGGCGCAGACATCGCTCCTGAAACTCCGCCGCTGGTTCGACACGGAAGACAAAAGCGGGGTGATTCCCGAATTCTGGCGGAAAAAAATATACGAGCGTTTCAATGACGACCTCGATACGCCCGCAGCGCTCGCGGCTCTATGGGAGATGTTGAAAGATACGGGCGTGGCTCGCGCGGACGCGAAAGTCCTTGTCACCGATGCGGACCGCATTTTCGGGCTCGGCCTCGGTCAGCCAGACCCTTTGGCCGACTCATTGTGCGGAAAAATGTTCGGTGTTGCGATACAGCTTGATGAATTACCGGAGCGGGTGGGCAAACTCGTCAACGCCCGCGAACAGGCGCGCAAAGAAAAG
>JBBUAA010000050.1:0-6557 GCA_038061075.1 Patescibacteria group bacterium
TTCCCTCTTATAGGTTTATTCGCGCGAATATACCTATAAAGAAAGACCCCCAGTGAACGCCTAAGAAAGTTCCAGCACTTTCGCGACCAGAGGATGTTTTGGCTCATGCAACATATGCCAGACGACAAGACCTTCCTGCTCGCCCTCGATGATTCCCGCACTCTTGAGTATCGTAAGATGTTGAGACGTTGCGCGGAAGGAAAGTTTGATCTGCTCGGCAATATCGCCTACCGATGCGCGCTTACGCTTTCCCAAGAATTTCAGAACGGCCAGCCGACGCCTATTTGCCAATGCTTTTAATACTCTCTCCAGGTCTTGCATAGTCCTTATGCGTTAATTCGCGCGAATTAACCTATAGTACGAAAGATAAAGAATCATTCGGCCTCAAACAACTCGCTCAATGATTCCCCTTCTTCGATCCGCCTAATAGCTTCACTGAATATGCCTGCCACTGAAACGATCTCGATCTTCGAAGAAAGTTCCCGGTCCGCCGATATGGTATCTGTGATGAAAAGTTTCTTAATCGGAGATTTGTCAAGTATGGCATTCGCGTCCCCCGAAAGCACACCGTGAGTTGCGCAGGCATACACTTCGCGGGCCCCATCTTGCACCAACATCTCAGCGGCTTTTACCAACGTGCCGCATGTTGTGACCATGTCATCCGGAATAAGTGCGATTTTGCCTTTTACGTCTCCGATGAGTTTCATGCGTGCCACCTGATTGGGCACTTCCCGCTCCTTGTGAATAATCGCGAGATCAGCTCTTTTCATGAGGCGTTTCGCATATGACTGTGCGCGCGCCACACCCCCGGCATCGGGCGAAACTACGATCAGATCATCCGCCTCAATCGCATCTTTAAATACCTCTCGAAGGCGCGGGATGAACGCGCGTCGCGCGTAGAGATTGTCGACGATGGCGTGTCTGAAGAAGCCCACGATTGCGTCTGCGTGCAGATCCATCGTCACGACGCGGGCCGCCCCAAGATTCTCAAGTGTCATCGCAAAAACCCGTGCCGAGATCGGTTCGCGAGAGCGCGCCTTACGATCCTGGCGCGCGTAGCCGTAATACGGGACCACGGCAGTAATTTCGCTCGCCGAAGCTCCTCGTGCCGCGTCGATGGCAAGGAGTAAGCGTATCCAATTTTCTGCGGGAGAATTCGTGGACTGCACTAAAAAAATGTGCTTGCCGCGGAGATTCTCCTCAAAACGTACGTATTGTTCGCCATCGGAAAATGTCTGCAGTTCCACAGCGCCAAGCGTCGTTCCAAGTTGTTCCGCGATCTTTTTCGCGAGACCATCGTTCGAGCCGAGACTGAAGACACGGAAGTCCATGGATGAACAGTATACCAGATGATGCGGGGCTTGCTCAACCGCGTGTACGTGTCCCTAATGCACGGATGATATACTTTGCCGATGGATTTACGCGCGCAGATAGCCCCCCTCATTAAGGGGGATGCGCAGGACGATGCGGAGACGCTTCGCAAATGCAGCCGCGACACGAGCATTTTCGAGCGGAAACCCGTTTTGGTCGTCTCGCCGAAAGATGCGGACGACGTGTCGGCACTCGTGCGATTTGTAGCGGAACAAAAAAAGCGCCCCTCGACTACGCTCGGGGCAAGCGGCGATACTATTTCTCTCACCGCCCGCGCCGCGGGCACCGACATGTCGGGAGGGCCGCTCACCGATTCCATCGTCGTCTCCTTCACGAAGTATATGAACACGATGACCGATATCGGTCCTGATTACGCGATAGCCGAGCCGGGCATGTACTACCGTGATTTTGAAAAACAAACGCTCGCGAAGAACGGCTCCATTCTCCCTCCCTACCCTGCCTCGCGCGAAATGTGCGCGCTCGGCGGCATGATAGCGGACAACGCCGGCGGCGAGCTCACGCTTCGGTACGGCAAGATGGACCGCTATGTGCAGGAGCTCGACATAGTGCTCTCCGACGGCTCAAAGGCGACGCTTCGTCCGCTCACCGCTCCCGAACTTGCCGCAAAGAAAGCCGAGCAAACGCTCGAAGGAGAAATTTACCGCCGCATGGACGACTTGCTCTCGAAGAACCGCGAGACAATCGAGGCGGCTCGTCCGAATGTGACGAAAAATTCCGCGGGCTACGCGCTGTGGGACGTCGTGGATACGAAACGCGGTACATTCGACCTCACGAAGCTCATCGTCGGCTCCCAAGGTACGCTCGGGCTCATCACCAAGGCCAGGCTTTCACTTCTCAAAACCAAACCCCATCATGCGATGCTCGTCATTTACCTTTCCGACCTGCAGAATCTCCCCGAGATCGTACGGCGCGTGCGCACCTTCGAACCCGAATCATTTGAATCCTACGACGACCACACCTTCAAGCTCGCCGCCCGCTACGGCTATGACTTCCTCAAACATTTAAGCATCCGGCAGACGCTTGCGCTCGGACTCGCTTTAGTGCCGGAAGTCTGGGCGCTCCTCACGCGTAGGGTCCCCCAGCTCGTTCTCCTCGCGGAATTCGCCGAGGATACGGACGAAGCGGCACAGGCGAAAGCGCACAAGGCGCAGGCGGCCCTCGCGGACAGCTCCGTCCGTACGCAGTTCGCGCTCGGAACGATGGAGAAGAAATTCTGGAAGATACGGCGCGAAAGTTTCGCGCTCTTGCGTAAACACGTGCACGGCCTCCATGCGGCGCCCTTCATTGACGACATCGTAGTTCACCCCGATGATTATCCGAAATTTATTCCCGAGCTGAATGCGCTTCTCGCACAATTCGACCTGATGCATACGATAGCGGGACACATCGGCGATGCGAATTTCCACATTATTCCGCTCGTAAATCTCGCAAACCCCGCGCACCGCAAAGCGATTTTCGAACTGACGCCTAAGCTCTATGAGCTCGTCGCGAAATACAAGGGCTCGATAACGGGCGAACACAACGACGGCATCATCCGCACCCCGTATCTCAACCTCATGTACAGACCCGAGGTGCTCGCGCTCTTTGCACAGACGAAGCGTATCTTCGACCCCGAAAACATTTTCAACCCCGGCAAAAAAGTGGGCGGCACGATGGCCGACATCGAAAAGTACATGGTCTGGCCGAAAGCTTAGACGCTATACGAGTTTCAACAGGTGCAGGAGAAAGAATCCGGCTATCGCGGCAACAGAGAGAGCGACTACGACCGCTTCGGCGAAAATGATGCCGGCGAGCTTCGACGCATCCGCCCTGCCCTGCAGGCGCGCAGCGACGGTGACAACGATGAATACGATGATTGCGAGGGCACCTTTACCGAGCCAGTGGTGATAGAAGGTCGCCTTGAGCCAATCTTTGAGCGCGGGAATCTCCTCCGCGCTCACGATGAGTACCGCAAGCATGACCGCCGTCACCATCGCGGCGATTGCTACGGAGCGGACCCATGAAGAAAGTGAGTTCATCATACGGAGCCTGAAACGATAACGCCCGCCGCCGCGGTGGCCGCGCCTACGCCAAGCGCGATGAGCGTGAGGAATGCCGTACTCTTTCGGAGCGCATCATCCGGATTCGCGCGCAGGTATGAGGCCGAGAGCGCTATTGAGATGGCGAGGAACGGCAGCACGAGGAAGATATGCTCCTTCGTCTCCATGAAAAATGTGTGGCCGATAGGCAGCGTCCCCGCGAGAATGCGCGGTTTGACCGCAGTGCCGTAATACGTCACGTAGTAGTACGCCGATGTCGCCCATGAGAGGAGGAAGAGTGCCACAGCCGCCCACGCGATGCGCGATACGAACACATAATTCGGTGCTTTTTTCAGAAGGTGCATGAGGACGACGTTGTGTATGCCGATGGCGATAACGCCGCTCAAGACGTGGATGATGAGTACGACGGCAAGGGTAGTCGTCATATCTTTTTGGGCGCGTGCAGGCGCGCGCGGAGCCACCGCAGACCGACGCCGACCACGACGACGGCGATGATGTAGTAGACGAGTATTTCAATATACGAGGCGTTTGTATCTCTGAGAGAACCCAAGATGAGCGCGGTGTACCATGACGTGAGCGACACGGCAGCGCCGATGGCGAGCGGAATGATGCGCGCCTGTAGGAGCAGGGCGTTTCCCACAAGGATTCCCACCACCGTCATCTTTGCCAAGAATGTTGCGCTCGTGAGGAGGTCGGTATATTCGGTGAGGCGCAGATAGAGCAGGAATCCGAATCCCGAAATGACCAGAAGAAAGAGCCCCGTCCGCATGACGGTGTAAGTAACCGCGAGTGTCTTCCGTTCATCATCGGTGATGATGTCGTCACTATTGAAGCGCGTGTAGTGTATCTCGGCAAAGGTCGCCGCACCGACACCAAGGACAGTACCGATAATGTGCATGATGATGAGGAAATCGTAGAGAGCCATAGTGCAAATCTAGCAGTGATTCGGGAATACCTGCACCATAATGGGGATAAGTGGTCGCGACACACGCACGGTGGATAACCGCGTGTACAGTGCGCGAGACGGCGGTATCATGTACCTCATGAACATTCTCAAGAACAAGCGCAATCTTATTATCGCCGCGATTGCCGTTGCCGCCGTGGCCCTGCTTTCATACCGCTATGTGCCCGCGCTCGTGCAGGCGCGCAATGACGCGGCGCGTGCGGTGAATGATACAAACCCCGCCGCCACGCGTGAAGTAAGCACCGTCGCCACATACGAAGCACCGGGCGGCACCGACAAAGTGCGCTTTACCATCGGCCTCGACGCGGGCGGCAGGGTCGTCTCCGTCAAATCCACCGATGCGCTCAAAGGAGACGAGGTGAGCGAGAATCTCGCCAAGTTTTCGGACGGGTTGCTCCTCGTCATCCGCGGCAAAAAGTTGAGCGAGCTCACCGCCGTCGACCGCATCGGAAAATCGTCACTGACGACAACCGCGTTCAACGCCTCGCTCGCCGACTTGCAGGAGCAGTTGTAAGCTGCGCAATGATGGAAAAAGAAGGGGGGTTCACATTTACCGGCATCGGCACGGATTGGTGCGTGCTCACTGACGCCGGCGAACTACGGGAAGATGCCCGCACGGATATCGTGGACTATATACGTGTTTTCAATGAGCGCTTTTCGCGGTTCTTGCCGGACTCCGAAGTGTGCGCATTCCGTAAGGCCGGAGCGGGCGAGTATCCGATATCAGAAGAGTTTGCAGTACTTCTCGAACGTGCGGGCGAATTACGCAGCCTGACGAATGGACTCTACGATCCGGCAGTGGGCGGCTTGCTAGAAGAAGCCGGATACGATGCGGCGTACACGATGGCCCCGCACTCCGACATTTCGGAGTTCGTCTTGCCGAAATGGGAGCTTCGCGGACAAGTGCTTTGGCTCGACGGCCCGGTCGTCTTCGACCTCGGCGGCATGGGCAAGGGTTATTGCATTGATAGGGTCGCGGATATTCTTGAGACCTCCGGCTATGCGCACTACCTTGTGGATGGCGGGGGAGATATCTATGCGACGACGAAGCGCGACGGGGGTGAGTGGCGAGTGGCGCTCGAATACCCGGGCAAGGCCGACACCGCCGCAGGAATGGTTCTGCTGAAAAATGAGGGGTTTGCGGTGTCTGACACCTTCCGGCGGCGATGGGGAGGGTGGCACCATATCGTGCATCCATACCTGCGGGCGCCGATAGAGACGATACTTGGTGTTGCGGCGGTCGCACCGACCGCGTGGGATGCGGACTGCGCCACGTCGGCGCTGTTTTTCGCAGAGCCCGGCGAATACGCCGCGGTCGCGAAGTCCTTGGGCGCGAGCTATCTCGTATTCCGTCCCGACGGCAGCACCCTTGTGAGCGCGGATTGGGAGGGCAAACTCTTCACCTGAAGGTCAGTTGCCCCTCGTACCAAGTTCCTCCACTTCTGCGACCCAGACGTCGTGCTTCGTCTGATCGAGATGCTCGCACGGACCCATGGTGGTCACGTGCACTTTCATGCCGGAAAAACCGAGTATGCCGCGTGCGATCTCATTCGTATAATCACCGTACTTCAATCGCGTCATAAAAGGACTGTGAGCGCCGTCAACGACGATGACGCGTGCGGTCTTGCCCGTAAGTAATTCCACCACGTCGCACGTCGCCTTATCGAAATGAAATGCAAAGTCCGGAAGCCATATCCGGTCGAAGAGACCTTTGAGGACGGCGGGCATGCTCACCCACCAGTTCGGATACAGGATGACCACATGGTCGGCCCATCGTATGTTTTCCTGCACGGTTATGAGGTCCGGCTCAAGCGCTTGTATCTCGCTGTACCCTTTGTGCAGGATGGGATCGAATTGCAGCTCGCCGATGTTCTGGCGTCTGACCTCGTGCCCCGCGGCGCGGGCTGCCCTTTCGTACGCATCCGCGAGCTCCCCCGTAAACCCCGCGAGATGCGAGTGTCCGACGAGAATGTAGATCTTATGGTTTGCGGTCACACGGACAATTATACCGTATAATCGCTACGCTCATATATCCTGCGCTCGCTCGGAAGCGAGAGTGAACTCTCGATTCTCTCGCTTCGCTCGGCTATAATGAAGGTGTGAGAAAAGTATATTGGGAAATACTGGCGAGCGTGATATTCGTTCTCGGCGGCACGTTCCTC
>JBBUAA010000051.1:0-6575 GCA_038061075.1 Patescibacteria group bacterium
GTGCAGATGCCGCCGGGAATTCCCGTCGCGACGGTGGCCATCAACGGAGCAAAAAATGCTGGCATCCTTGCGGCGCAGATAATCGGCACAGGAAACTCTGATATTCTCAAGAATGTGAGAGTGTTCAAAGAAAAGATGGCGAAGGACATTATTGCAAAAGATGAGAAGCTGCAGGAGAAGGGATTTAAAAAATATCTGGAGGACAAAGGGCTTATATGAGCGAAAGCGCATACGCGAAGGCGGGCGTTGATTACACAAAGATGGAGCCATTCAAAATGGCCATGGTGGAAGCCGGTAAGAAGACGCTGAAATTCCCCAACAAACGCGGCGTGTTCATCAATGAGGACGCCACGCACGCGCACGGCGCGGTCTTCGAGTACCGCGGCAACGAACAGCACATCTGGTGCAAAACACAGGAGGACCTCGGCAACAAAAATTGGATAGCCGAGTGGATGTACGCGAGGACGGGCAAGAGTTACTACGACGCCATCGCCATCGACACCGCGCTCATTGTCGTCAACGACGTCATTGCACAGGGAGCGCTTCCCGTCGTGTTCACCGACCAACTGGAAGCGAGCGGAAGCGCGTGGTACGCGGACGAGAAGCGCGCGGGCGACCTTGCGGCGGGGTTCCTCAAGATATGCGAAGAGGTCGGTATGGCGATGCCGGCGGGGGAGTCTGCCAGCGTCACCTACCTCGTGAACCCGAAGCCCCCCGTGGAGCACATCGCGACCTTGAGCGGCTCCGTGACGGGCATTGTCGCTCCCGCAGGCCGCCTCGTGACCGGCAGGAAGCTCGCGGCTGGCGACGCGATACTCGGGGTCACATCGTCGGGCCTCCATGCCAATGGCGTCTCGCTCATCATCCAAAAGGCGCTCGAATTGCCCGAGCAATTTCTCACGAAACTTCCCACTGGTGCCTCCATCGGAGAAGAAGCGCTGACGCCGAGCCGCTCCTACGTCGCGCTCATCGAGGCGCTTTTGGAAAACAACGTCGACATCCATGCGCTTTTGCCGGGGACGGGCGACGGCGTGGGCAAAATAGCATTCGATAAGCGACCGTTCACGTACCAGATCCGCAATTGGCCGCAGGTGCCGGAATTATTCCGCTACTATCATGAACATCTCGGCGTCGGCACGGAAGATTGCCTCAAGGCGTTCAATTGGGGCATCGGGTATTACATATTCCTGCCGAAAAGCGAGGTTGACCGCGCACTCACGATCGGGGGAAAAGCGGGATACGACATTATGCCGCTCGGCTTCGTGGAAGCGGGAGAGCGGAAGGTGGTCTTCGAGTCCGAACGCATCATCCTTTCGCCTCCCGGCGAATGATTGACCGCTTTAGTAAAATGGAGTATACTTATCTATGATAGAAGTACTGAAAGGGACAGACTTCAAATTTCTCGGGGTACAAAAGACAGGCAAAGTGCGAGATATCTACATACAGCCCGACCGTCTCGTCCTCATCACGACCGACCGCCACTCCTCCTTCGACCGCATCATCGCGCATATCCCGTGGAAGGGGCAGGTCTTGAATCAGATAAGCGCGTGGTGGTTTGAGCAGACGAAAGATATCGTGCCCAATCACGTGCTCGCGGTGCCGGACCCGAATGTGACGGTGGGGAGGAAAATGAAAATGGTGCCGGTGGAGGCGGTGATGCGCGGATATATGACCGGCGTGACCGACACCTCCATCTGGATGCGCTATTCCGCGGGCGAGCGAACATTCGGCGGAATGACTTTGCCTGACGGCGTGAAAAAAAATCAGAAGCTTCCAACGCCCATTTTCGACCCCACGACGAAAGAGGAGGGCCACGACCGCACTATCACGCCGGAGCAGATGATAGAAGAGGGTTTGATAACGAAGGAATTGTTCGACAACGTGAAAGAGACCGCGACCAAACTCTTCCTGCGCGGGCAGGAAATAGCGGCCGAGCGCGGGCTCATCCTTGTCGACACAAAATATGAATTCGGGACTGATGAGAATGGCGCACTTGTTTTGATAGACGAGATACACACACCCGACTCATCGCGCTTTTGGCAGATAGAAGGGTACGACGATGCAATGGCAAAAGGCGAACAACCGAAAAGTTTCGATAAAGAGTTCCTGCGCTTGTGGTTCAAGGACCACTGTGACCCGTACAAAGACGCGACGCTTCCCGACGCACCGCCCGAGCTTGTAGAAGAGCTCTCACGCCGCTATATTCAGATGTATGAGCAGGTCACGGGGGAGAAATTCGTCCCCGGCGAGACCCCCGTCATCCCGCGCATGGAACGTAATCTAAAACCCTATGCCATTTGAACCACTCACTGCTATCAGCTCGATAGACGGACGCTACCGCGATATTTCCGCGGCGCTCCTCGAACATTTCAGCGAATTCGGGCTCATCCGCAAACGCCTCTTCGTCGAGTGCGAATACCTCATCGCGCTTTCGGAGACGGGCCTTCGCCACGCCGAAGCGGGCTCCGGCCCCGCGAAGGCGGGGGTGGGAATGCGGAAGTTCGGCAAGGAGGAAAAGACCATTCTGCAACAGCTTTCGCAGATATCGACCGAGGAAGCGCATATCGTAAAGAAGATAGAAGCGGAAGGCCTGCCTGCGCAGGCAGGGTACGAAGGAATACCGGCGACAAATCACGACGTGAAAGCGGTCGAGTATTACCTCAAGATGAAGCTCGCGAAGACGTCGCTCGCCGATATTGCCGAGTGGACCCACTTCGCGCTCACCTCCGAAGATGTGAACTCTATCGCGCACGCACTTGCACTCCGCACCGCGCTCCAGTCCACGATTCTTCCCGCTCTCGACGAAGTCAGAAATGCACTCCTTGCGCTTGCGAAAGAGCATGCCGCAACGCCTATGCTTGCGCGTACGCACGGACAGCCCGCATCGCCGACGACCTTTGGGAAAGAAATGCGTGTATTTGAAGTACGCCTCGCGCGGCAGCTGGAGCAGCTTACTGCGCGAAGCGTTCTCGTAAAATTCGGCGGAGCCACCGGCAATTACAACGCACACCAGGTCGCCGCGCCTGACACCGATTGGCGCGCATTTGCCAAGAAATTCATCGAGAGCCTCAATGTCGGATACGATATCAAGATAGAATTGAATGAGGTCACGACGCAGATAGAGCCGCACGACACCTACGCCGAGATGTTCGATAATCTGCGCCGCATCAACACCATCCTGCTCGATCTCTCGCAGGATATGTGGCGCTACATAAGCGACGGCTGGGTGACGCAGAAACCGAAAGAAGGGGAAGTCGGCTCCTCGGCAATGCCGCACAAGGTCAACCCGATAGATTTCGAGAATGCGGAAGGCAATTTCGGTGTCGCGAACGCGCTTTTCACGCACTTCTCACAAAAGCTTCCCGTTTCGCGTCTGCAGCGCGACCTATCGGACTCGACCGTCGAGCGCGCATTTGGGACCGCATTCGCCCACTCGCTCGTGGGCTATCGCTCGCTCCTGCGCGGGCTCGGAAAAATAAGCGTCAATACAGAAGCGATGCTGTCGGCGTTGAATGAACATCCGGAAGTCATTGCGGAGGCGATACAGACGGTCTTGCGCAAAGAAGGAGTGGAAGCGCCGTACGAAAAAATAAAAGAGCTGACCCGCGGCCGGAAAGTAACGCTCGAAGACTTCGCGCAGTTCATCGACGGGCTCGACATCGGTGCCGACGTCAAAAAACGCCTCAAAGCCCTCCGTCCGGAGAATTACATCGGTCTTGCGGCAGAAATTGCGAAAGGTCGTCAGTAATCGACGCCCGTCTTTCTCTTCTTCAGTACCTTCGCCATCGCGATGATTTGAAATATATCTCGCAGCGTATTGCCGGGTGCGGTCTGGCGCAGAAGCGCCGTTTCGAGCCGGGAAAGCTGATATGCATCATACTCTGGAGTGAATTTTAGCCAATTCTCCCGCTCCCGCTCCTGCTGCGCCGCGTACACGTTCATCGATTCCGTGAGGCGTTCCATACGCGAAAAATAAACATTGGCGGTCGCGAAGGCAAAGGGTGGGTCACTTCGCCACTGCTCGCGCTCGTCTTTCAGAAGCCGGCACAACTCTGCAAACCCCATCTGTACAAGAAGCGGTGCGATGGCCTGAGCATCCTGAGTGAGTCTCCGCCCGCGAGCGAATCGAAGATGTATTTCCCGCGCGGCAATGGGACCGATGTCGAATTCATTATCCAGCTCTGCGAGGCCGCCAATGCGCGCTTGGAGTATCTTCTCATTCCGCCGCCTGTCAATCGCCTCCGGCTGCGTCAGCGCCTCGGCGCGCTGGTTCTTCTTGATGGGACCGAACTTTAGTATCTTTCGCTCGTCGGAGCTTTCGCCGTCAGCCATGGTCCCATTCTACTACTGCTTGAGGCCGAGCCCCGTGCGGATGAGGTACCAATTGATGACGGTGAGGACCGCTATCATGCCCGCGAGGACGGCGAGTGAGATCCATACGGGAATATCCGCGATACCGAGAAAGCCGTAGCGAAAGCCGTTGATGAGATAGAAGACGGGGTTCACGTACGTGAAGCTTTGCGCCCACGCGGGGAGCGCATGCACGGAATAGAAGACGCCGCCGAGATACACGAGCGGTGTCAAAACGAATGTTGGTACGATGTTGATGGCATCGAGGGATTTTGCGTACACACCATTCACAAGCCCCGCGAGAGAAAACACGAGTGCCGTGAGGACGGCGAATCCGAATATGATAAGGACGCTGTGTATCGCGAGATGGAGGCCCGTGAAGAAGGCCGACACGAGGAGCACAATCGCGCCCACGAGTATGCCGCGCACGATGCCGCCTGATATGAATCCCATGATGAGGAGCCACGGCGGAGTGGGGGAGACGAGTATCTCGTCGATACCGCGGAAGAAGAATTTTGACTGGAAGAAGGTGAATGAAGTATTGGAATAGGCATTCGTCACGATGGCGAGCATGACGAGCCCCGGCACGACGAAGCTCATGTAGTCCACGCCCTGCATCGTCCCTATTTTCGAGCCGAGGACCGTGCCGAAAATGAGGAAGTAGAGACAGGAGGTGATGACGCTCGGCAAAAATGTCTGCACCCAGATACGGAACATGCGCACAATGTCCTTGCGCAGCATGGTGTAAAAGGAAATCCATTTTTGGTACGGAGACATATTATTTTTCACTCGTGAGCTGCAAAAACACTTCCTCCAGTTTTCCGCCGCGGATGCCGCCGGCGTGCGCGCTTTCATCATGGAGGGCGAGAATTTCATCCATAGTCCCATTGGCGACGATCTGTCCTTTGTTGATGATGGCGACGTGCTTGGCAAGCTGCTCGGCTTCTTCGAGATAGTGCGTGGTGAGGAGGATGGTGAGCCCGCTCTTGCTCAATCCTGTGAGGTAATCCCACATGCCGCGGCGCAGCTCCACGTCGACGCCTGCAGTCGGCTCGTCGAGAATGAGAAAACGGGGTTCATTGACCAACGCCCGCGCGATCATGAGGCGCCGCTTCATGCCGCCTGAGAGCGTCATTGCATTTTGGTCCATCTTTTCGCCGAGCCCCAAGTCGGTGAGGAGTTTCGTGGCGCGCGGAA
Organism: Patescibacteria group bacterium; assembly: GCA_038061075.1. Taxonomy (GTDB): domain Bacteria; phylum Patescibacteriota; class Minisyncoccia; order Phycocordibacterales; family UBA2100; genus UBA10103. The sequence continues at coordinate 5,548 of JBBUAA010000051.1, forward strand.
TGGCTATCGAACGGGGAATGCCGTAGTAGCCCGCCTGATTAACAACGATGTTGAGGGTTTTCTCGAAGGGATTGAAATTGACCTCCTGCCCGACAAGACCTATCTGCATTTTGGCGAGCTCGGTTTCCGTATCAATATTGTGGCCGAAGACGGAGACCGTACCGCTCGTTTTATTGACGAGGCCCGTGGTGATACCGATGATGGTCGTCTTGCCCGCGCCGTTGGGGCCGAGGAGCGCAAAAAAGTCACCTTGCGGTATTTCGAGCGACACGCCTTTGAGGGCGACAGTGCCCGTGGCGTAGGTCTTCTTGAGGTCTGTAATTTTTAGTGCGGGGGGCATGTTATTTTGCAAGAAGCTCGGATAGATATGCGAACGTCTCTTTGTAATCTTTTACCGCCTTGGTCGGAATGATGCCGATGACCGTCTCGTCGTTGCCGCCGGGGAAGAGCGCATCGCCGACGTAGACCGCATCTTCATCCCGCCACCCCATGTGTTCCATGAAGGCACGCACATTAAACCCTTTGTTCTTACCTTTTTCCATGAAGTCGAAGACCGTCGTCCCGCCGATGCGTACCTCAATATTCTGCGCCTCCAATTCCGCGACGTCCGACCGCATTTGGTCCAGTATCTTTTTGCGCCGCGAGCTGTCGGGGTCGAAGGCCTCTTTCTTCCGGATATCTTCGTGGTGGCCGATGAGACTGAATGCGACCTCACAGCCGCGGTCTTCGATGATGTCGTTGGGGTCTTTTATCGGGAACGGAAAACGTTCGCGCACCTTCGCGATGAAGGCATGCGTGGCCGCGACTTGTTCGGGTGATAGTTTGCGCTCCCACAGTATCCGGCCTGTGGGGTCTTCGGCGTGATTCCCATTTTGCGAGAGGATGTAGTAGCGCCCGATGAGCTCCGGCCCCAAGTGCCGGTGGATGGAGCCCTCGTCGTGGCCCGAAACGACGACGACATCAGCCCGCTCCGTGAGCTGGACCAATATTTTCATGTGTGCCTGCTCGATGTGGGACTTGCTGCGCGT
>JBBUAA010000052.1:0-10063 GCA_038061075.1 Patescibacteria group bacterium
GAAGCCCTTCGAGGCATTTACCAGACTCGTTGCATTAAATTCTTGAGACCAAGTAGTGTAGTTTTCCATATTTTTCTCTAAAAAGCTTCCGAAGCTTTTTGAAGGTAAGACTCTTGTCGTTTAGCAATTTTTTACCCGCCATTTTACGGGGAAATACATGTTCTTCACTTAACTTCGGGGAGTTGGGGTTGTCTGGATGAAAACTTCTTAGAGCCTCGAATGATATCATCCCAGTCCACGCATCTAATGGTTTTGGAATATACCAAATCGCCGCGCCAGTCATCGTCTCTATCAAACCTTGTTCGTACTTGGAAAATTTCAGATATATCGGTCGAATTGCCTTCAGGACTCTTACTAGAGCATCACAACGTGCATCGATTCTTTTTTCTCTGTCTTCCTTTTTCGTCATCGTAGAATATATAAAATCATCCCACGAATCTTCATTTTGGGGAAACACCTTAAATACGGCTAGAAAACCGCATAGTTTGGGGACCCTATATTTAGAAGCCTTGAAGTACAAAAGCGCTTACCACTTGTAGCCTTTCTTCTCAAGCATGACGCGCTTCGCCTCCAATCGCTTCTTGGTCTTCCGCGAATGTGACTTCTTCGGCTTGATATCCTGACTTGCTCTTTTTGCCATTGGATTATTGTAGCACGAGAGACTGGCGGATCGTATCGAATGCGCGGAGGAGCGCGGCGCGGTCGTATTCGCGGGCAACGCCCGGCTCGAAGTTGCCGATGTTCATCGAGTGGATGAAGTACCTGAGCGCGGTGCACGGCTGGCTGCCGGAAATCGCGTAGACCATTTCCTCGTAGAAATTCCCCGCCCCCGCGCCCGATGTGGTCGCGACCGAATACGTGGTACTGCCCACCGTCATCTCGACGGGCTTCACGTTGTCCACGATATAGATGTCACCCGTGCAATTCTTGGCGCGCGGAAGCTGCTCGACCGAGATGCCTGTGTCGGACGAAAGATTGGTGCCCGTCGCCATAGAGCCCGGAATCGTGAACTTCACTCCGAGTATCGGCTTTTTGGGAAAACCCGTGTACGCATATGTTGAGTCAACCGTGAAGTCCCGCGGGTACTTGAGAGAAACGCCGAGCGTCGAAGAAGCGTACCCGAGCCGCGTGTCCTCTACGGGAGCGGGTGTCGCAGGAGTGGGTCCTTGACCACCAAGCATCCCGCTCTGCCACGCATAATACCCCCCTGCCGCAATGACTAAAACCCCGATAATCCCGAAGATGGCCTTATTTTGCATATACGCCCATCTTACTTCTTATCGGCCACCTCTACAAACTCGTCGGGCACTTCGGTGCTACGCCCGAAATGGCGCTCAACTCTATCTCTAAAATTGCGAAAGAGTGCCTCTCGATCAAATTCCGCATCTGGAGCCGCTTTCTCGACAGCCTCCTCCAAGGCCTCTGTAAAGTGTCGCTCAAACCTCCTGACAATCTCGTACAAATCCACCTTTGCCATATCCGCCGATTATATCATTTCTGCTCCAAGTCCAAACAGACTGAATTGATGCTGAATTGATGCAATATGCGAAGAGTGTACCGCAACTTCTTCGGTCTCTAGTATGGCAGCGTGGTCGTTGCCGTGACCGACACCGATGTACTTGCCGTTGCACTACTTGAGCTTGTCGAGATGGCGGTCGACGTAGCGGTGGCCGCGGCAGTTGACGTTGCGGTTGTGCTTTCGGAGGTACTCGACGTCGTGGTCGCCGTTTGTGCCGGAGTTGGCGGAGTTGCGGGGGTGGCAGGAGTAGTTGGAGTTACAGGAGTTGCCTTCAATGCGGCGACCAATGCATTGAGCTTCGCGCGCGTCTTCGGGCCGACATTGCCGTAACCCGCATCACCGAATGTTGCTATTCCGTGCTTCTCTTGGAATTTCTGCACGGCTTTCAGGGTTGCCGGTCCGAAGTATGTCGTCTCATTCCCTGCCGAGCCGGCGCCCGCTGGCGTGACGCTCGTGTCGGAATCGCTGTTCAGGATTTGCTGGAGCGTGCGGACATCGCTTCCTGTCGCGCGCATGTTGAGCGCGCGGACAAATTTGCCTCCGGCAAGTATTGCCAGCGAGCCAACTGCGGGAGTAGATGCAGCCGATGGAGCGACGCTAGGCGCGCTTTCGTTGGATGCGAACGCTTCCGCAATCTTTGCCCGCGTTTTGGGACCCAAGGTACCGAAGCCCGCCTCGCCTTTCTTTGCAATGCCGTTTTTAATTTGGAATTGCTCAACGGCCGCGCGGGTAAGCGGGCCGAAGAATCCCGTTTCCTCAACGCCGAGAAGTTTTTGCAGGCGTTTTACATCCGTTCCCCTTGAGCCCTGTTTCAAAAGCGCGGTAAATTTCGCCGAAGCGGAAGCAGATGCGTTTGTGCCCGCACTCGCAGATTTGCCCGCGGACGCCGCCGACTCTCCGGCGAGTTGGTCCACATACACGATGCGGCCATCAGGATAGATGATCTGGGCACGGGGTTTGACTAACGAGATCGATACACTTCCGGGTGCTCCTCCCCCTCCGCCGCTGCTAGCGGTCACCGCAGTGCTCGCGGCAGGTGTTGCTGCAACGTCACCTTGTACCAATGGGGCGAAACTAGAGAAGTGCGAGATCGTTACCGTCAAGGTGTTGTTTACAGTGTCTACTGTTGTCGGCAATGTCTCATAGTCGGTTCCGTTCCATGTTCCAAACACAAGGTCCGCTTCAGTCTTGCCTGTTGGTATATCGGCTTCCGTATACGGAATAACTATCGTGATAGGGCTGTTCAGCGTCTTAATCGGCTGGCCGGAAGAATCAACTGCGGAGAACGAGAGGCCGTTCTTTGCAAGGACGCTGCCCGACGACGGGTTTGGAAGCGTCGTGTATGTCTGGGTTTTCACCGTGACTGCGTTGGAGCCCGTGCCCAGAGCGTTCGCCGGAATGTTCATTTTGAAGTTGCTTCCGATGTCGGAGTTTGTCAGAAGTCCTCCCGCGGTAGGCGTCACTGTCTCCTGATGTTCGGGCTTTGAAACGAAGCCTGAAATTGCAGTGAGGGTAATTCCCTGCGTGGGGCTGTTGCCATTGACCGTAACCGTCGTGGGCCCGCCCTCATATCCCATCGCGTGAGCGCGCACTGTCCACGTGCCGTTCTTTACCGCAAGAGAATACGCGCCTGCGGAATCTGTCTGCGCAACGGCAAACCCGCCGCCGGAGGCGGAAGCATCTACATAGGCACCGGAAACACCGGCGCTATTCAATGTTACGGTGCCTGATATCGTTTGTGTTGAAGCGGTGAGCGTTATGGTGCCCGCCGAAACTGCCGCTCCGGCGACGGTAACCGTTGCGTCAGCGCCTGATGCTATATATCCGCCTTTGTTCGCGTGGATTGTATATGTCCCCGCGGGAACATTGAGCGTAAAGGCGCCGGTGGAATCGGTCTGTGCTCCGATTGTTATCGTGTTGGTCTGGCCTGTTGGAATTCCAGTGAGCGATACCCATGCTCCGTTAATCCCTGCTGAACCGTCAGTAACGGTACCGGTAACAGCCCTCATGGCACCACCGGCCGTGGTGTAGGTAATTGTCTGCGTTGAGGACACGCTGCCCGTACTGCCAATCGTCCCGTATGAAGGATGGCCCGCGCGTACCGTGTATGTTCCCGGCGGGACTGTAACCGTGTATACGGCATTAGCGCTAGAGGTGGCCGAAACGTTGGTGCCATTTCCACGACCGCTTGAACTGCGCACGTCTATGTACGCGCCGGTAACAGGATTAGTTCCATCCGTCAGATTAACCGTGATGGTTATCGGAGCGGCCACTGCGCAGTTGTTGCTGTAACTGGTCGTGTTTGTGGTTACCGCAACCCCCTCAAGAGGCGTGCCTTCGCCGACACCCGGGAAGAAGCACGTGACTGTGTAGGAACCTTCCGGAACTTTGAGCGTGTATACGCCGTTGGCATCGGAAACGGCCATGTTGGCGCCTGCGGAACCTTCAGCACGCACCATCACGCCCTGCTGTATGACGCTCGCTTTCGTCGTGGTGCCTGTGATGGTTCCCAAAGAAAGCGTTTGCGCCGAGAAGTCCTGGCCGGAGAGGCTTGATGTATTCACGGTGAGAGTTTTACTCCCCAACTTGCCGAATCCGGGGGCGAACGCTTCAACAATCCACGCGCCCGCGTCCACATAGAGCGTGTACGCTCCGTTGGAATCTGTCGGCCCGCCGACGAAATTGCCAGTGCCGCCGCCAATGGGGTTGGTGTTTGACGTAGAAACTACTTTGTGCGCGTTGACGCCGGCATACGGAATCGCGTTGCCGCCATCGTCTTTAACGGTACCGGAAATCGTGAGAGATGTTCCTGCTCCGAGAGAGAATGCGAGTGATGCCGGAGTATTAGCTCCGCTTTCGGGCACTGTTATTTGCTGGTCAGGCACATTCGGCATACCGCCCTTGAATACACCGACGAGGTATGTCCCCGGAACGACATTGAGAGTGAACGAGCCGGAAGTATTTGTTTGTCCTCCAGTTCCAAAACCGACTTCCGCGCCCGATGAATTGGAGAGCGGTCTCGCGAATACTCCGGCGTTTGAAACAGCGGACCCGGTGGAATCAAGAACCGTGCCGGTAATCGTTTTGCTTGCGGTCGTAAGCGAGAAATTCTTGCCCGAAACAGACGTTGTTCCGACCGTAACGGAAATGTTAGGAGGCGGCATGAAGGTGAACGTAGGCGGAGGAGGCGGAGGAGCTCCCGGCGTGAAGAATGCCTCCGGCATGGCGGGGCCGACGCCGACATTGTAGGTGGTGTTCGTGCTTACTGGAATTGAATACGCGACCGCCGCGCCCGTGAGTGTCTTGGTCGTTCGCGAGAACCCGTTATTGCTGGAGGCAAAGATGTCAACCGACGTGTTCGCGGGACCTGTGACAGTTCCCGATATTGTCACAGAGCTTCCTCCGCCTGAAACGATGAAGTTCTTCGTGAGGCTTGTGGCGGATACCGTAAACGGTTGGGGAGCGGAATTGAACGTGACCGTGGAGGAGGCAGCTGCCAGGGAGCCGGGATCAATGCCAAGCATGTAATCCCCGTCTGTGAGCGATGTGAACGTAGCAACGCCCGATGCATTCGTGGTTGTTCCGGTTCCTCCCAATGCGGGAGAGAAGAGGAACACGCGCACGCTTCCGATTCCCTCATTCGCGTCTATAGAACTATTCGCGTTTCCGTCATTGAAAACATTTGCCGTGAGCGTGCGCGAGCCGGCGGCTCCCAAGAAGAATGGCGAGGATGTTTTTGTTTCCAGAATCGCGCGGTTGTTATCCGCAGTGTCTCTGGTCTTGATGTCAACGGTGTAACCGCTAGAATTAGGGATTGATGAATTTACTACGCCCGTTACATCCAAGCACACGAACGCGGAGGTGCCTGTCGAAGACGCGGCGGTTGTAATCGTGATTATTCCGGATGAATTATCGTTGGAAACGCTGGCAATCGCGGGAACTCCCGGCATAGGGCCGTTTATGTCGGCATTGCAGAATGACGTTGCAGCTGCGGTAGTGCTTGCGTTGGTAATCGTGAATCCGCTGGGGAAAACCAGCTGTATCTGCCCGCCAATCGGAATTGCGGTGCCAGCCAGAAACTCAACTTTGTAGTTTGACGTCGCGCCGGAAATACGGCTGTCTGGAGAAACGCGCGTAGGGTTCATTCCCTGCATGCTGAAGTTCATTGTTCCGCCGCCCGGCCCGAGCTGGCCCCCGGTCGCGGTGGAATTCTGGACTGTGCCGAAAGCGACATTGCCTGGGGGAGTGCCGACTACCGATATTCCGTTACCCGCAAGGTCTTGCACTGGCGCTGACACAGTCACTTTGTACTGGTTTCCATTTTGGAGCGCGAGGCCGCTCAAGCGCGCGGTCTTTGAGCCGGCGTCATAGACGACAGTTTTACCTCCGAGAGAAATCGTTGTGCCGGGGGGGCTTTCGAGCGTGTAGTTCGCGACGTTGTCTACTGCGTTAGGCCCGCCTCCGGATTTCATCGGCTCGGAGAATGTGATCGCGATGCCGAAGTTGTCCGCATTGGCGAACGAGACGGATGGAGCGGTGTTGTCCGGAGTTGCTGTCGTGGTAAATGTTGTCGTGGAGTGGTCTGCGAGAACATTGTTTGCCAGATCTTTGACTCCAGAAGCAAGGCCGACAACAACAAATTTGTATACGGTTCCGGCAAGAAGGGGCGTTGATGGAACAAAGCTCACCGAACGGCTATTTGGGCTGTACGAAACACCTCCCGCAACCGAGCTGTTGTCGCTTGACTTTACGAGCGTGACGGTCGAGGTCGTCAACGTCGCGGGATTCATGTCCTTTGAGAACCCTGCGGTTAGGACGGGGCTCATAGAAACGCCGGTTGAAGTATTAACCGGAGAGACTCCGAGAATCGTCGGGGCCGCATTATCAACCGCGCTCGCTGTTTTGAAGTAGAGACGATATTCCATCGGGAATGAAGCGCCTGTCGAGCTTTTGGCGGCTGTTGTTACTTGGACGACATAGTCCGTACTCACTGCAAGAGCGCTTGTGTGTGCGATAGTTACCGTTTGAGTCGTGGCATCGTATGTGTTGGTCACACCGGTCAAAACCTGCGTCGTCGGCGTGCCATTCACGCTTGTCGAGAGTTTGACCACTGCCGTATTCGTCACCGAGTTTGCTCCGCTTGAGCTTCCAGCTTCCATCGCCACAGAGAAGGTGAGATTTATCGGGGCATTCGGGGCGAATGATTGATTGCCCATCTGCGGCTGTGAATTCTGCACGGCTGGCGGCGTCGTGTTGGTCCCACCCGTGGAACCTGTAGTAAAGGTTATCGTTGCGGCAGATGCAAGCGGATTTCCCGCACTATCTTTTACTCCCGTTCCCGCAGTCACAATGTATGTAGCGGAGGAAGTGAGATTTGAAGCGGAGTTGTCCAGACGGAGCGAGGTGGACGTGGCACCTGTTGCGCCGTTGGACACAATATGGAATGCGTAGGCGCCGGTGTTGGCCGCATTTGCCGATGCCTTAGCGAACATTATGTCGCCGAAGCTGAAAACCGTGGCGTCTTGTGCGCCTGTGTCAGTGGCGCCTGTAGCGCTTCCCGATACAGTCGCAATGACGGACAATGGGGCAAAGTGAGGAGGAGCGGCCGCGCCATCAAGACGAAGGAATGTTGCTGTTGTAGTACCCGCGCCAAACGGTGCAACGATCGTTTCGCCGTTCGTTACGAGGTGCCATGCATAGGAACCAAGATTGTCGGCGCCTGAGAGCACCTTTGCGAAAACGAGAGTGGTGCTTGTAGCAAATGTCGTTGTCGCCGCGAAACGGCCTGATGTATCCGTCGTCGAAGTCGCCGTTGGCATGAGGCGCGCGAATGTGGTCGTTGCGTATGTTGGAGCAGTGTCCTCGTTGTCGAGGCGCAACCCTGCGTTGTTCACGGCCTGACCTGTCGTCACGATATGCCAGTTGTAGCGCACGTTGGTAGGTTTTGCGGAAGTATTTGCAACAATTAAATCACCAACACCTACGACTGCACCGTCTCCCGTATACCCTGTCGCAGTTGGTGTGGCAAATTTGGTTATTTGCAGGGAACGGAATGCGGGATTGTTATTGATCGCAAAGGTGCCCGAGGTAAGAGTTGCGTTTGTGACGAGCCCAACTTCAGGCGGGAACGTATCCGTTTGCGTGAATACGATGTCCCCTCGGACCGGTACTGTATAGCCACCCTGCGGAAATATGGTGTTGGTGCCGTTTATCATGAAGAAGCCCGTACTCACGGTGGAGGCTTTTGCGAAACGGGAAGAGGCCGTGTAAGTGGGCGGACTGGACGCGACGATGTCAAAGCCGTTTGGGAACGGACGGAGCGCTACGCCGACGGCGTTTACCCCGGTGGTCATCGTTACGTTGTTCGGGTTTATAGTCGTCGGGTCCAGGTTCTCGCTGAATCCGAGGTGGATGAAGGTTGAAACAGGAACTCCGGTTGAATTGTTGGCAGGGCCTGTCATGCTGACGTCCAATGTTGGAGCGACCGTGTCTACCGTTATTGCATTCGTCGAGACTGCCGTCGGGCCCGCTGGCTGGACGCCGGTCCAGCCAATATTGGTAGGTATCATCTGCGAGAGGAATACGTGGGAATGCACAGCGCCTCCCGCAGTCTGAACCACTATGAAATAGTCGTTACCGGCATTGCTTGTCGTGTCATTTGCAGGCACAACTTCAGCGGCCGCGAAGGTCAGGGTCGTTGTCGCGGTCGGGCCTGCCGACACCCAAGTTGGGGCAGCAAGAAGAGGCACCACGTCGTCATCGGCATCAAAAACGCCTTTGCCCGCGCCGCTTTTGTCATCACGATAAACGGCAACACCGGAGGATGTGGCAATGCCGAGAGCCGCGATATCTGTCGTCGTGCCGGAGGCGGAGAATATAAATCCGATGGTCGTGGAGGCAAGCGTCTGGTCGCCTGCCAGATTGAGGCCGAGAACTGCGGTCGGTGTAGAGGACGCTTTTATCGTCTGGCCCAACGTGGTAAGACTCGTCGCGACGTTCGACGAGACGGCGGCGCTTACGGATAGTGCGCCCCCGAGAAGCGTAACAATGCATACAGAGAGAAGTGCGGCGAAGCGAGTGCGGGAAGCATCGGGGCGTGAATACATAGGTGGTTTATAAAATATAAAAAAATCGCCTGTCTTGATAAAAGTGCGCGAAAGACATCCGCACACAGCACACGTTCATTATATAGAAAGGAAATCGGGTATTTTTTCACCGGATCTGTACCTGTGTATAACCCACAGGCGGAGCGCAGTTACTTTGTAGACTCAAGAACGCTCCAGACCTTCGGGTCCTGTCCGCCGTCGAGTTTGAAGATGGAGACGCCGCGTACGCCGAGGCGTTTCGCGAGCGCTATTTTGTCGGCTACTGACTGCGCGTCGGGCCAGACCATGTAGCGGAAATTGAGATGTGAATTGTACGTGTCGGCGAATGCCGTCGCCGCGAGCGCGGTCGCAAGCCCGTTCATCCCGCCCGCTTGTGGCGCGGGCAGCGAGCTCGTCGCCGTCGGAGAATAGCTGAAGGCCATCTCGCCCCACGGCGTACGGTACGGCGTCACATTGTACTGCGCCGCGATGGGCGTCGCGTAGCCCGGATTGAAACTCCAGAGGAGGTCGTACAGATATTCCTTGCCCGCGTACGCGGTCACATCGTATTCGTAGCCGTAGGTCGGGATACCGATCATGAGCTTCTTCTTCGAGATACTCTTCGCCGCAAGGACAATGGTCTTTTCGACCCACGCCGGATCCGCGACCGGCGCATAGAGCTGTGAACTTGATGCGTATTGCGCATTGAGCTTCAGGTCGATGCTCTGCTGGTCGTACGCCATGATGCGCACACGGTCGCAGTATTTGTTTATCGCGACGAAATCATTGGCAAAAACGCCGGCGTCCGCGGGCGGCGTCGTGCCCCAATATCTGTCGGCTACCGGCGTGCGGGATTCTATCGTGCACATCACCCAGTGTTTGGGCATGCGCAGGTAGAGCCCCTTGAGGAAGGTCGAGAAGTAATCCCGAGTCTTCGCATACTTCCCTTCGAAATCTATATCAATGCCGTCGAAGCCCTTCTCCTTGACGAGTGCCGCAATGCGGTCTTCGAGCGCGATGCGCCGCTTAGTATTGCTCAAAAGCGTATGCAAAAGTTCCGAATTGCTCGTCATGATGGTCGGAATAAAGCGGACGTTATTTTTCTTCGCCTCTGCACGGAGCGTGAGCCACGGCTCGCTGTCGAGCGCGCCGTTGTCGAGAAGCGTCCCGTCGGACTTGAGCGTATAGACGAACGGGTTCACCTCGGTGAGCGTTGTCATATGGGGAAGCACATCGGCGGTCCCCGTCGCCGCTCTCCAGTACGGGATCCACCCCGACACCTCGAAGGGCTTCTGCATCGGCGCGGCGTCGGCCGAGAACGGGACGAGCCCCGCCAAAGGCGGGGCAAGAAAAAGTACGGCAACGACAAAAAGGCGCAGATGCTTCATATGTGTGTAGACGCGTTAGTATAGCAATTCTTGCAGCGCGTCGGGATGAGTGGAAGCCTCTCGAATTTCAA
>JBBUAA010000053.1:0-2492 GCA_038061075.1 Patescibacteria group bacterium
TTTACGCTGGAATCGTCCTCGATTTCGGTTCCATCTTGCGTTGGACTAGACTACAACTCGCGTATTCGCGCATCGGTGGTACACTGAAGGCTCGACGCTTCACCCCCGTGCGCAACATCGCCGTAATGCCGGCGTAATAAGAGACTGACGATTTGCGGGGCGTTATCGGCGCCGCTGTAATACCCGTGTAATAGAACAGCAACGTATGCGGCTCAGTTCACAACGACAACTATGATGACGCCAAAACAGAAGACACAACGACAGGCGCAATTGACCGCAGCGCATCACGACTACCAGAAGGCCCTCAGTTCGTACGCATTTTTCAAGGTGAGCGACCGCACGTTGAGCGATGACTTGGTGCAGGACACCTTCATGAAAACATGGCGCTATCTTGTCAAAGGCGGCAAGATCGATCTGATGAAATCGTTTCTCTATCACATCCTCAACAACCTTATTATTGACGAATATCGAAAACATAAGTCGACCTCGCTCGACGTCCTTGTCGAAAAGGGATTCGAGCCGAGCTTCGACCACTCCGCGCGCCTTTTCGATGCGGTGGATGGAAAAGCGGCGCTCTCTCTCATCAAGCGCCCTCCCGAAAAATACCGGAAGGTGATGCGTATGCGGTACGTGCAGGATCTGTCGCTCAAAGAGATAGCGCTCCTTACGGGACAAACAGCGAACACCATCGCCGTGCAACTGCACCGCGGGCTCGCGAAACTTAAACTTCTCTACAGGCCCGCATAGCCCTATCGCTACAATGAAGAAAATGAACGGCGTCGCGGGTCTCTTCCTCGCGTTTTCTCTGTTCCCGCTTTTCACTCTGGGCGCGGAAGACACATTGGTATCGCTTACGCCGGCGGACATTGTGCAGGGGGAGCCACTGATGGTGCAGATACATCAAGCTTCGGTCTCCCGGATTGCGAGTGCGGACTTCAACGGCACGAAATTGAGCGTCTTCCTGTATAAAGGCAAGCCCACAGCGCTTATCGCCACGGCACTCGAATTAAAGGAGGGAGAATATCCCCTGCGCATCACCTTGAAAGACGGGAGTGTCATCGAAAAGACGGTGACCGTGGGCTTGCGCCCGCGCGTGCAAAAGCCTCTCGGCATTCCGGAAAAATTGGGCGGCAATACTCCGGCGAGTGCGAAGAAATTGGTATCGACTCTGCAGAAAGATAATGCGAGCTTGACCAATCTGAAGACGCAGGACCACGTGCTCTGGACAGAAGATTTTGCGTTGCCGCTTAAGAGTGCGGTCGTCACGGACACCTTCGGATATCAGCGCGACACCATCGGGTATGAAATCGCGCATAAAGGCACGGACTTCCGCGCCACTACGGGCTCGCCGGTACTGGCGATGAACCGGGGAGTCGTCCGCGTGGCAAAGACGTTCTCGACCTACGGCAAGACGGTCGTCATCGACCACGGGCTCGGTCTCTTTACCTTTTACATGCATTTATCGAAGCTCAAGGTGTGGCAAGGGCAGCTCGTACAAAAAGGGCAACTCCTCGCTCTAAGCGGTGACACCGGATACGCAACAGGTCCGCACCTCCACATTACGGTGCGGATAGGGAATACTTCGGTCGACCCCGAAAAATTCTTGGCGTTTTTTGATTAGAACAAGTCAATCTGTGGAGGTTAAACCTCCACACACCACGCGCGCAATCATCCCCGAAATGTTAGTCCTTATGTTTCTCGATATCGAGTAGAAGGTACATGTCGCCTTCGATGACGAAATAGAAACGGACATTACTGGTCACGCGCGCTTGCCAGACACCGGTCGCCTCATCATACTTTTTCGCGCGAAGTGATGGGTGACGAATATCGGCAAGAAGAAAACGGAGTTGTTTTTCGAATGCTTTTTGAACGGGTGACGGGAACTTCGCAAGCGCACGCCTAAACTGCGGCGGTCGGAAGTGCTGCATACGCTACCGATTGAGATCGGCCATGAACTCCTCGGCGGAGTTGAACGGGCCTTCGATTTTTCCCTCCGCCACCTCCTCTATGGCGGTTTTGAGTCCACTGGGGAGCTTCTTACCACGCGACTTTTGGAGCGTACTCAAAGCCCACCGCTGGAGGGCGAGCATGGACTTTACCGACCGCATTTCTTCCTCAAGGAAAGCGACTCGTTTGGTAAGTATTGCGTTAATCATGGAGGCAGTATACAAAAATACCTATTAAAATACAAATGCGAAATAACGCTAAAAACCCATGACCTCGGCGGGAGTCGAACCCGCGTTCTTTGCTTGAAAAGCAAACGTCCTAACCGTTAGACGACGAGGCCTTGAACAGCTTCTAGCTTCTAGATGTTAGCTTCTAGGGAAGATAACAGGAAGCAGAAAGCAAAATCATAGTACGATGTTTTTGGCTAATGTGCAAAAAAATGTTAGTGTTTTCAGCGTCGGAGAGGTGCGTGAGTGGTTGAAACGAGCGGTTTCGAAAACCGCCATGCCGCAAGGCATCGGGAGTTCGAATCTCCCCCTCTCCGC
>JBBUAA010000054.1:0-2287 GCA_038061075.1 Patescibacteria group bacterium
TTATTTCTTCCACCTATCTATCCAGCCTTGGATAACGCTCGGATTATTGACGTTGCACCAGCCGACCGCGGGGTCGGGCGAATCCGCCCACGCCTTCACGGTGTCTTCGATGAGATTTGCCATCGCATTCTGCACATCCTTCTGCTGTTCGGCGGCACGTATCGCGTCGTACTGATTGTGGAGGACTTTTTGCGCCACGAGCGAGTCGAGCTGCTGGAGCGAGATTCGCTGTGCGTTGAGCGAGCTCGTGTTGGTCACGCCTTCGATGAGCTGGTCGATGAGGCGCAGCGCTTTTTTCGACGCTTCGACGTTGGCGAGCGAGACACCCGCAAGCGGAGTTATCTGCGAGGCGATGACTCCCTGCGAGAATGCGGTAGAGGTCGCGACCTGCAGTGTAGGCGCGGTCGGGCACGTCTGCTCTCCTGTCGTCGGATCGGTCGTACACTCGACGACGGCCTTGCAGGTGTTGTTGGCGGCGAGCGGGGTCGCGCACACATGCGGCCCGTTCGGATTCGCTATGATGAGATTCCAGCACTGATTCTCCGCGCCGCGGAGGCGCGCGATGGCCTGCGTGAGGGAAGAGGCGATGGCGTTCATCGAGGCGAGGTAGCTTGCTTCATTTTGCCGCGCCGCGTTCAGGATGATGAGCGCGGCATTGACCGCGGCACCGACAATCCCCTGCGAAGATTCCTTAGCGACCTGATCGAGGTATGAGGGTTGGCCGCCGACGCTTCGCGTCAATCCCGCGAGTCCTTTGTTGTCCGTAATTATCTGCGTCGTGGCGCCGCTGAAAAGTGCGCCGATCATCTGGCCGATGTCGTTGGCGCTCTCGAGCTGACGGAGGGGACTTCCCAAAAGTTCTTGGAACGACCCTTGCACTACCGATGCGGGTGTGAGTATGGTTTGCCGCAGAGGGTCATCGGGATTATCGGTAATGGCATAGACTCCCCGCCCGATGGAGCGCTGTTCCTGATTGTACGCGCGCGCATTCGAGGCCCGCGCACTGGCTTGGTCATAGAAAATATTTGCTGCACCGAGAGGATTACATTGAGGATACTGCAGGGAGAGAATCGCCCCCCACACATCCTCGCTCGCGCTGCCTTTGAAAGGACACACAAGGTCTTGTTCCGGCGCGTAGGCTTCCTTCCGCACGGTGCGTGCGACGTAGGTCAGGACGGCACTCTTGAATTTCGGATCGATGCTGTCGGCAGAGCCGTCCGTGAAGGAGCGCACGAATTCTTTCAGCCAGATGTCGGTATCCTCACGGAAGGGGTTCACGGAATACTGCGGATTCCCGTCCCGCCCCGTCTGTATTCCCGTCACTCCTTTCTTGAACAGGCCCGCCGTGGCGGCCTCACGGAGGCGGTCGGTCAGCGGCCGCAGAACGCACTCTTTGTATATCAAGACTCCTGTGTTCAGGGTGACTGCCGCATCATTTACGGGCACGTACACGCCGCCGATAGCGGAAAGTGTCCCCGCACTCATGGCAGCTCCGGCGACTTGGCTGCAGCCGAATATGCCTTCGTTCGCGTAGCGAAACGGTTCTCCGGATGGGGGCGGTGAATCGGTGCTTTCCGGTGGAGGCGTCGTATCTCCCTCGGGCGTCTCCGCTTGCGCGAAGGCGAGAAACGGTAGCATGCAGGACACCACGACCGACACGGCGAGAACATTCCTCATGTACGTTGTGTGCGTCATGACTGTTTATTCCGCGCGTATCGCGCGAGCGCGTCGAAAGACAGGTATACATTTTGTTCGGCACTGTTGTACGTGCGCAACAATGCGACCGAGGCGAATGGGTCGTCGGCATGCTCCGTCAATCCGTCGAGTGTCGCCGCGAATTCGGAGAGCGCGTTCAATATCGCGACGTGATGCGGGAGCGCGTCGGCGGGGACCGTGAGCTTCGCGGCTTGTTCCGTCGCGGCGCGGTAATTTTCCGCCGTACGTTGTAATTGCGCAAGGTTGTCCGCATCACCCGACTCGATATAGCGCGCAAAAATATTCAATTCGTATTCGGTGTTCTTGAGGAGCGGCCCGAGCGCTACCTGCATATCGCCGCGGTACGTGAGCATCCGGTCGTATGAGGTGTCGGAGGTCGTCGTCACCTCATTCGCGCCATATGTCTTGTACGAAACGCGCGCACGAAGGCTCTCGGCGACGTCCCCCGCGATACGCTCCCCCGCATCGCTGGTGTATTCACCGCTTTCCGCGAGCGTCGCGTATGACTCGAGGAGTACGCCGGTCACATTTCCCGCGATATTCGAAAGGCCGTCCTTGTCCTTTGCCACGC
>JBBUAA010000054.1:2387-3607 GCA_038061075.1 Patescibacteria group bacterium
CCGCTGAATGGGGTCCTCGCCTGCTCTGCCAGTGGGGTAATCGTCATATTTTCCGCGCGGAGTGCTTCTCCGCCGTGTACCGCACCCCATATCTGCCAAGCACCGACGCCGACAAGTGCCACGACAGAGAGACCGGCGGCGATTGCCATACCAGAAAAACTCCCGACGTTCCAGGATCCGTTGCTCACGGAGGTAAGTATACCCGCCAATTGGGGATTTCGCGGGGACAAGAAGTGAATAGCTTTCAGCGGTCGGCTTTCAGCTTTCAGGGAATTCAAACCCCCTTTGATTTTGCCACCGGTGTCGCGCTGAAAGCTGAAACCTGACAGCTAAAAGCTACTCGATGTGAACGTGAACACGCTGCCGGATTCATTCGACGCAAAGGTCACCCCGTATGCGGAAAAGAGCGTCGCGAGCGCGACGTAATTCTTTATATACTTTTCGACTGCCGCGTTGTACGCGAGCATTGCACTGATGCGCGCGTCGTCCGTCTGCGCTTTCGGGACCTGCACGAGGAGTTTTCCCATTTCTCTATAACTTGCGGCGACCGATGCGTTCGCCGGACGGACGGGTGCCGGAACATTGTCTATCGCCTCGAGAGAACGCCCGACACCGGCGAGCGCATTGCCCAATTCCTCGACCGCCGCGATCTTTCCAGCATCCCGCGGGTCCTCGAACTGGTCCTTGAGGGTTTGCGGCATGTTCCGGTGGCTGTCTTCGAACGACGTTATCTCCGAGCCGGCCAGATTGCCATAATCGTAGAGTTCTTCCTGCGCGGGTGTACGCGCTTTTGTCGGCGTCGACGTGCTTATCATGCCGCTCGGGATGAACGAGTACGCGTCCAGAGACGTGTCAGTACCCGTTTGATTCCCGTCGGCCACGCTTCCGCTCCGTGGAGACGAGATCATCGCGATGAGCGCGTTGAGATCAAAATCCGCATCGCCGGATGTGTGTACCGAAGCCGGCGCGGGAGGCGCGGCGTTGTAGACGAAC
Source organism: Patescibacteria group bacterium (assembly GCA_038061075.1). Taxonomy (GTDB): domain Bacteria; phylum Patescibacteriota; class Minisyncoccia; order Phycocordibacterales; family UBA2100; genus UBA10103. Next base: position 3,381 of record JBBUAA010000054.1, read on the forward strand.
GGCGGACCGCTCTGCACCTGCGTGTAAAGATTTTGTTGACGCGCGTCCCCGCCCTGTCCCGACGTATTTGCAATTGGGTTCAGGAGATGGGTACCGACCCCTCCCCACGCGAGCGGCGCCGTACTCTCATCACGCACCGAAGTTCTTTGTCCGACGATGAGAAGCCCAAGCAGGATGAGGACTATCGCGCCGAGGAGCGCGTCAATATACGGGTGAGAGCGGAGCCA
>JBBUAA010000054.1:3707-9938 GCA_038061075.1 Patescibacteria group bacterium
TCCCTTCGGAGGCCAAGCCTCCATCGTTCTGCCATGTATCTATAACTCGACCATCTATGTGAATCTTGGTCCGCCACGAGGCGGAGAATTTGTCTGGACGACCGCAACAAAGACGTATCAATTCGGCCCGCCGAGGTACGCGGGGCAATGGCTCCTCGGCCTTGCCGGCGCGCCGTATTTTTGTATCTACCAAATAGAGCCCCTGACCGTCTATACCGCGATCTCAATCTCAATGATGGGGTCGAGCGGTGCCGCCGCGCCGGGTATGCCGCGCTCGCCCGCCCCGACTCCGACACCTACCCCCACTCCGACACCCACTCCGACACCGACGCCTAGCCCTACACTGATCGGACACATCGTCGTGAGCGAGGTCTACTACGCGGTGGACGCGGCGCACGGCACGAAACCTCTGAATGAATGGGTGGAGATCTACAACGGGAGTGCGAGCGCGGTCAATCTCACGGGCTGGAGTATTTCCGATACAATCGCCTCCGACACCCTGCCCGCGGGTATCTCCATTGCGCCGGGCGCATTTGTGGTCATCACCGGCACCTCGACCACGCGAACTCTCTGGAACATCCCGCAAAATGTGCAGGTCGCTTCGCTCGGTAATCCGATAGGCGACGGTCTGGGGAACGGCGGCGACCGCGTCATTCTTAAGAACGCCGCGGGCGCGATCGTTGACGCCGTGTCGTGGGGGACGAATACGAGCGCTTTCAATCCGAGCGTCCCCGTCGTCCCTTACGGCCACTCGATGGCACGTGCGACGACAAGCCCCGACACGAACACCGCGCGTGAATGGTTTGGCAGCAATACGCCCGTGCCGGGGAAATAAAGGGTAGCTTTCAGGTGCCAGCTTTCAGCTTTCAGGAATGCTTGGATTTTTTTCTGAAACCTGAAACCTGACGGACGACGTAGGGCGAGTGAAGAGCGCGAGCGTAGCTCGCACTCTTCCGAGCCGAGGAGTTCGAAAACCGGCAACGGTTTACAGCTGCCCCGTGAGGCATTTCCACTTTTCGAACGGCACATCTTCCGCCCGCACGTCTGTGTCGAGGCCGCATGCTTTGAGCGCGTGGAGCACTGCATCTTTTCCAAACGCGACCGCGAGATTGTTCGCAAGAAATTTCCGTTTCGAAGCGAATCCGGCCTTTACGACCTTGAAAAATATCTTTTCGTCGAGGTTGCCGAAGAATTCTTTTGAGATATGTTCGATAAGCAGTATCGCGGAATCCACATTCGGCGGCGGCGAGAAATTCCCCCGCGAGACTTTTGCGACTATCTTCGGTACCCCGTATGCCTTGACCGAGAGCGATAGGATGGATTCTTTTCCGTTGCGCGCCCCGCCGTCGGCGGGGCGCGCGATAATGCGCTCCGCAACTTCTTTTTGTATGAGGAGCGCCATCGCGCGTGGCTGTGTCGCGGTTTCCAAGAACTGCCGGATAATTTCGCCGGTGATGTAATACGGAATGTTCGCCGCAAGGATGTATTTTCCCGTCGTCAGTCCGAATTTCAAAGGATCGAAGTCGCGAACATCCGCCTCGACAACAATGAGTTTCTTTTCGATGATTGATTTCGTAAATCGCTCATGGAGTTGTCGCACCAAGACCGGGTCTTTTTCTATGGCGACGACGCGCGTGCCGACCGCGAGTAGTTCTTCGGTGAGCGCACCCTTGCCCGGCCCTATCTCAAGAATGGTTTCGTCCGGCCGCACCCGCACTGCCTCGGCGAGTTTGCGCGCGGCCCACTGCCCAGTCAAAAAATGCTGGCCGAGTCTCGCCCCGCCCCGGCGGGGCCTCGCCCCCCGTTTCCTTCTAACGGATTTCATAGTCATCGAGAAGGCCCCGCCCCGGCGGGGCCCCGCTTTTTCTGCACAGGGGTGCCTTGTGGGCCTCTGACCAACCGCGGGTCAATATCGGAAAGAAATTCCGACGGCATAGCGCTCTCGCGCGTACCGTATTTCGACCGCTCGTACGCATAGCTCAAGAACAAATACTTGCGTGCGCGCGTGAGCGCGACGTAGAACAGCCGGCGCTCCTCCTCGGGGTCGCGCGTGTCGTCATTGCGCATCGAAGGAAAGAGCCCCTGCTCCATTCCGACCACAAAAATCGCGTCGAATTCGAGACCCTTTGCCGCATGAACGGTCATCAGCGATATGCCGCCCGCATCCCGCGTCATATCAAGCTCATCTTGTTCGCTCTGGAGCGCCGCTTCTTCCAAAAGCCGTTCAATACCGGCGGGCGGCTCGTCGCTTTCGTATTTTGCTGCGAGGTTGGCAAGCTCGCGCACGTTGCCAAGATACTCGGCGTCCTCTTCCGTTTTCCCCGCGTACATCTTTTGGATGCCGCTCGCCTCGATACAGAAGCGCACCGCCTCCGATGCGGGTAAGGTGTTGACCGCATGCCGGATCTTTAGGAGCAGCTCTCGGAATGCCGCGACTTTCGCGCTTGCCGCGCCGAGCTCTTGCCCCGAGAGCATTTTCTCAAGCGTCACCTTGCCGATGCCGCGCGGTGGCACGCCGACGATACGTGCAAGATCGCTCTTGCCTTTGGGATTCTGTGCTGCGCGCAGATAGGAAAGCACATCTTTTACCTCTTTGCGTTCGAAGAAACGCGTACCCAAGACACGATATGGCAGACCCGCATGCAGGAGCGCTTCTTCGAGCACGCGCGACTGCGCATTCTCGCGGTAGAGAACAGCGATCTCATTCGCGGGCACACCTCGCTCTATGAGATTCGCAGCCTGCTCGGCGACGAACCACGCTTCGTATCGTTCGTCCAACGAGCCGTAGAGCACGATAGGGTCGCCGGTCTCATTTTCGCTAAAAAGTGTTTTCGGAATGCGGTTGGTATTTTTCTCTATGACCGCATTCGCCGCGGCAATAATAGTGCGCGTCGAGCGGTAGTTCTGTTCGAGCCGGACGACTTTTACGTTGGGGAAGACGCGTTCAAAAGAGAGGAGATTTTCTATCTCCGCCTGTCTCCACGTGTAGATGCACTGATCGAGATCCCCCACGACGCACATATTGCCGCGTTCGCCGCTCAAGAGTTTCATCAATTCGTACTGCACGCCGCTCGTGTCCTGATACTCATCCACGATGATGTACCGCCAGCGATTTTGCAGCAGCGAGAGTATGTTTGGAGATTCCCTCGCGAGCATAAGTGTACGGACGAGAAGGTCGTCGAAGTCGAGACTGTCCTGCGCCTTCAGTTCCTGCTCGTACCTCTCCCATATCTGCGCGACAGTCTGCTCGCGTCGCGTCGATGCACGTTCTGTATAATCGCTGAGCGTCGTACCTCCTCCTTTTTCCCGCGAGATGGCACCGAGTATCTGCCGCGGCGTCCATTCTTCGGTGTCGAGGCGCTTGAGTTCGGCTTTTACGGCACGCAAGCTGTCGTTGCGGTCCCAGATGCTGAAATTTCGCGGCACACCCGCCTCTTCGTGGAATTCCCGCAGGAGCCGTACCCCGAGCGAATGGAATGTGGCTACCAGAGGGAGGCCTCCGCGCCCCGCCTCGGCCCCGCCGCGGCGGGGCGAGGCGGGGCCGCGCTTGCCCGACAGCAGACTTCGGACGCGGTCGCGCATCTCGCCCGCCGCCTTGTTCGTGAAGGTCACCGCAAGTATTGACGAAGGGGGGATTCCCTCCTCTATTAGGTGTGCGATGCGGTGCACGATGGTCTTTGTTTTCCCCGCGCCCGCGCCCGCGACTATCAAAAGCGGGCCGTCAATGTGCAAAACAGCCTGTTTCTGAGCCGTATTCAGGCCTTTGAGATGATCCACCCCGTTAGAAGCCATACGATTTTGAAATCAGATGGTAAGAATATCCCTCTGCAGAGAGCTTTTTGGAGCTTCTAACGGGGTCCACCGACGCACTATAGCATACCGCCCTCCGAATATTGACAGAACAGCTATCCCCTTGTATAATTTGTAACACGTTGACTCTGAAGCACCTATGAAGGTACAGTGTCGAGGACGGTGGCACATCCTGTTTGTCCCTTCTGGCCTATCTCCCTGAAAAGCGAGATATAAAGCCAAGATTTCGGTAATTCCGCTTCACCATCGTCAAAAGTAGGCTTATTGTCTAGCGCAGCGAGAGAAGAGTAAAAGGGTCCCCCCTTTTACTTTTCCGAATGAGCGACGACAAAAGGCCCCAAGAAGCCTATTGTAAGTAAAAAGTGTGACTCCCCGGCAGATCCGGCACATCTGCCCGTTGGAGGACATATATCTATAAAAACCGCTCGATCGACGGTTTCTCTTATATCCCTCCTCCTCATCGCAGGCGCATTCATGCCCGCCTCCGCGGAAGCGGGCATGTTGAGTGACTTTTTTGCATCACTGCGGGGCGCAAAGAAGCCGGAGACGGTTATCGTCTCTGGCGGAGGGTCCGTGAACCTTCAGACGATGCCACTTCCGAGTCCGGCCCGGAACGTCGACCCAACCGCCGCGCGCGGCGGAGGTGACATTACGTTTGTGGACGACGTCGCACTCGACCCCGCCGAAGGGCCTTCCGGCACACCGGCGGAGTATGAGAAGCCCAAAGACTCGACCATCAGTGTCCATACCGTACAACCGGACGATACGCTTTCAGGGATTGCCAAGATGTATGGCGTCTCTCCCGACACAATTCTGTGGGCAAACGACCTCTCGAGATCGTCCGTTCTAAAAGTGGGAGAGAAACTTACCATCTTGCCCGTTAGCGGTTTCATGTACACTATAAAAAAGGGAGATACCCTCGCTTCAATCGCCAAACGCTTCGGCGCTGATGCGACGGAAATCGCGAATTATAACGGCGTTAACGATACGACCCTCGTCGCGGGAAATCGGCTCACCATTATTGACGGTGAACCCGCTACGGCGACTCCGGCAAAGACCTCCGTGAAGACGGTCACCGCTACCGTGAAATACGGTTCCGGTGCGAAGATTGGAGATTACATGGCACCGCTTGCACGGTACGTGGAGACACAAGGCATCCACGGCTACAACGGTGTGGACCTCGGCGCGCCGTCAGGCACGCCCATCATGGCCTCCGCCGACGGCGACGTCATCGTTGCGAAGGCGGGCGGGTACAACGGAGGCTACGGCAGCTATGTGGTCATCCAGCACGCGAACGGCTCGCAGACCCTCTACGCGCACATGTCCAAGGTCTCGACTTACGCGGGCGCGACGGTCAAACAAGGTCAGGTCATCGGCGGCGTTGGCTCGACCGGCAGATCGACAGGCGCGCACCTGCACCTCGAGATCCGTAACGGCCCCAAGAACCCCTTCTAAAAAGACTATGGTACCCGAACTGATACGCAACGCGCTGCTCCTCCTCCGTATTTTCTTTTGACGGATCCGGACGGCGTGAGGGGATTGTAATGATTCACTACTTGTACATATGTACAAGTATGGATTAACGGTTTTTCTTGCCCTCGGTTCATGAAATTGGTAGACTGAATCAGTTGTGTTAACGATGGATGTCATAGTCGATCTCCAGTACGGGGATTGCGGAAAAGGCAAGGTCGCCCACTTTTTGAGCAGAACGAAAAAATACACCCACGTCCTCCGCTACAACGGCGGCTGCAATGCCGGTCACACCATCTTCCATAAGGGGAAGAAATTCATCACGCATCACATTCCGGCGGGCGTCTTTTTCGGCGTGCGCTCGGTCATCGGCTCGGGCTGCGTGCTCGACCCCGACCAATTCTTCCGCGAGCTCAAGATGCTGAAAGCGGGAGGTGTCCCGTCGAAGGGAAAGATATTCATCGCAAACAACACGCACGTCATCACCGACGCGCACAAGAATGAAGACAGGCAGAAGGGCGGAAAGATCGGCACGACGGGCCGCGGCAACGGGCCTGCATACCGCGACAAATACGGCCGCACGGGTGTGCGCGCCGAGCACGTGAAGCGCCTGAAGCCGTACCTCGTGGACCTCTACAAAGAGTGGTACGGCGGTAAAAAAGTTCACATTCTCGCCGAGGGCGCGCAGGGATTCGGGCTCGATATCGATTGGGGCGATTACCCATTCGTCACCTCCTCGCACTGCACCGCGGCCGGCGCGCTTCTGAACGGACTTCCCTCTTCGGCGGTGCGCGATGTGTGGGGCGTCGCGAAGATCTACGAGACGTACGTGGGAAGCAAGAAGTTCCAGCCGAAGGGCGAGGTCTTCGACCGCATCGCGGAATTGGGCGAGGAATACGGCTCGACGACCGGCCGCCGCCGCCAGACCAACTGGATGAACATGCAGACGCT
>JBBUAA010000055.1:0-1570 GCA_038061075.1 Patescibacteria group bacterium
TGACGACTATCCGGTATTCATTTCTTCCGCAGCGCGCAAACTTTCAGAGGATGTTGCACGGGGCGTTGAGAGCCGCGCGATCGTCATCGGCGCTTCAGGACAGGGCGAGGCTATCGTTGCCAACAGGTTCAAGGGCGTTCGCTGCGTCCTCTATTATGGAGAAGCGACCCGCCGGCAAACGGATATGAGCGGAAGGAAGCTCGACATGCTCGCCTCGGCGCGCATGCACAACAATGCGAACGCTTTGAGCTTGGGAGCGCGGTTCCTTTCCATAGATGAGGCAAAAGCGGCGCTCGCGCGGTGGCTTTCGACTGCCTTTTCAGGCGAAACGCGGCACTCCCGCCGTATCAAACAAATAGACGACCTATCGACCTCGTAGGTCGATATGCCTATGGATGATGCCGCTATTGAGATAGTCCCGACCTGTGTGCCCACGGAGGCTGCCGACGTGACCCGTGGGGCGCACGCCATCCGCGCATTCGCGCACGCCATACACATCGACGTCGTCGACGGTCTGTTTGCGCCTGCGTACACGTGGCCGTATTCGGAAAAAGGTGTGTTCGGCGCTTTCGATCTTTCGGGAGCGGGAGAACTTCTGAAAGAAGTCCATCTCATGGTGGCGGAGCCGCGCGCTATCGGCGTCGCGTTCGCAAAAGCGGGGGCGTCCCGCATCATCGGGCACGTCGAAGCATTCTCCTCCGAAGACGAGGCGCACAGTACGCTCGCCGAATGGAAAAAGAGCGGCGCTTCCGAAGTCGGCCTCGGTATCCTCATGGGCACTCCGTTCGAGGTGCTCGAACACCACTTGGCTCTCGTCGATGTCATCCACATGATGTCTATCTCGTCGATAGGGACACAGGGCATTCCCTATAATCCTGCGGCACCGGCGCACATCGCCGAATTCCACAAGAAACATCCGGAAGTACTCATCAGCGTCGACGGCGGCGTGTCTGCGTCGAACATCGCCGACCTCGTGCGCGCGGGCGTGCGGCGTTTCGGCGTGGGTTCGGCTATCGCGAAGGCCGCAGATCCCGAAGGGGCCTACCGCGAGCTCGTGTCGCTAGCCGAAGATGCGCTACAATAGGAGGACATGCAGGCAGTTCAGATACACAACGGATTCTTTCTCATCTTCGCGCGGGGCGAAGATTTCGTCCCGACCCTGACGCGCTTTTGCGAAGAGCAGGTCGTGCACTGGGGGCAATTTCAGGCCATCGGGGCTGTCGAAGATGTCGAAATAGGCTACTACGACCTCGAGCGGCAGGAGTACGCTTTTCGGAGCGAGCCGGGGCCCTTGGAAGTGGCGAGCATGGACGGCAATGTCGCTGAAGTCAACGGCCAGCCGTTGGTACACGCGCACGCCGTTCTCTCGCGCTGCGACGAGACGCTCGAATGCATCGGCGGCCATCTCAAATCCGCACGCATCGCCGCGACGCTCGAGCTCTGCCTCTGGCTCGTGTCGCAGCCCCTCATGCGCGCCCCCGACGACGAGACCGGCCTCGACCTCATCCAGATAAGCGTATGAGCATCACCGACGAAGAAGTCGCGTCCATCGCAGCGAAGGCCTTCGCTA
>JBBUAA010000055.1:1670-5967 GCA_038061075.1 Patescibacteria group bacterium
CCGAGTGGGCAGAGCGCGACCGGCTCTTTCTCTCCAACGGGCACATTTGTCCCGTGCGCTATGCGGCGATGGCGCATGCGGGATATTTTCCCGTGGAAGAATGTCTGACGCTCCGCAAATTCGGCTCGCGCCTGCAGGGGCATCCCGAGCGCCGTCTGTTGCCCGGCGTCGAGACGACATCGGGCCCTCTGGGAAGCGGCATTTCGCAGGCCGCGGGATACGCGTACGCGGCACGGATGGACAAAAAAACCTTCCGCGTTTTTTGCGCCACCTCCGACGGTGAACACGAGGAAGGCAACACGTGGGAAGGCGTGATGTTCGCGGGCAAGTACCGGCTCACCAATCTCACGGCCATCATGGACCGCAACAACATACAGATAGACGGCAATACCGAGGACATCATGCCGCTCGAACCCCTCGCCGATAAATACCGCGCGTTCAATTGGCACGTCATCGAAGTCGACGGGCACAACATCCGTGAATTCGTCGATGCGTGCGAGGAGTCGAAGTCCATCAAGGAGAAGCCGACGATGATACTTGCCTACACGACGCCGGGGAAAGGAATTCCCACCATCGAGAACGACTACCGCTGGCACGGCGCTCCGCCCGGCAAAGGGCCGACAGACAAAATTCCCGCCGACAAGCAGAAGGAGGTTTTTCTGGCGGAGCTTGAAGCGAACAAGCCTCAGTAAAGTATGGAGGTCATCCATGCGACTCCGAAAATAGGGAAATTCATCCGGGATCTCGAGACTGTTCTTGCTGTTCGAGTCGGAAAAACCATCAATCTTCTCGAAAGATACGGACACGAGGTTCGTTTGCCGCATTCCAGGGCAATAGGGGATGGTCTCTTTGAACTTCGACTTCTGGGAGGTTATCAGGTGCGGATTATCTACACATTTCATAATGGGTGCGCGTTTCTTCTCCACATTTTCAGCAAAAAGACAGCCTCCATAAGTAAAAAAGACATCGAATATGCCCTCAAAATAAAAAACTCACTTGCGTGATATATCGTATATGATATACTCTCCCCGTATGAAAAAACAAAAGTATATATCGCACAAGGAATTTATGGCGGAAATGATGAAAAGGCCCGGCTTCAAAAAAGCGTATGACGATCTTGAGCTAGAATTTACCCTTATCCGTGCGATCCTTGATCAGCGCATGCGCAAGGGCATCACTCAGAAGCAGCTTGCCGAAAAAGTTGGGACAAAACAATCGGCTATTGCGCGCTTTGAGTCGGGGAATTCCAACCCGACACTGGCGTTCGTCAAAAAACTCTCAGAGGCGCTTGATCTAAAACTCACGGTTCATCGGTGACCTTTCGTATGCTCCACCCCGACGCAAAACTTGCAGAGAATTTGTTCGATAAGCCCGCGATGGCTGCCACGCGCGAAGGATTCGGAAAAGGTGCCGTCGAAGCGGGGCAGGCCGACGAGCGCGTCGTCGTTCTGACTGCGGACTTGGCGGAGAGCACGCAGGCGCATCATTTCCAGAAGGCATTTCCCGAACGCTTCATCCAAGTCGGCGTCGCCGAGCAGAACATGGTGACGGTCGCTGCGGGCATGGCGAATTACGGCAAAATCCCGTTCATTACTTCGTACGCCGCATTCTCGCCGGGGCGGAATTGGGAACAAATACGGACGACCGTCGCCTTGAACAACGTGCCCGTCATCGTCTGCGGCATGCACGCGGGCGTTTCCGTCGGCCCCGACGGTGCGACGCATCAGGCGCTCGAAGACATTGCCCTCATGCGGACGCTGCCGCGCTTCACGGTCATATCCGCCTGCGATTCGGAGGAAGGGCGCAAGGCGACTCTTGCGGCGGCGAAATTGGGAACGCCCGTCTACATGCGCTGGGCGCGCGACAAATCGCCCATCATGACGACCGCGGAGTCGCCGTACGAAATAGGAAAGGCGCAGGTGTTTTGGAGGAGCGAGGCGCCGCAGGTCGCCGTATTTGCCACGGGTCATTTGGTGTACAACGCGCTTCTCGCCGCGCGCGAGCTTGAGAAAGAAGGTATTGCGGTGACGGTCGTCAACATCCACACGATAAAACCGCTCGACGAAGAAACCGTCCTCTCGCAGGCGAAAGCGGCGGGAGCCGTCGTTTCAGTCGAAGAACATCAGATAGCGGGAGGCCTCGGCTCGGCGATTGCTGAAGTGCTCGCACAGCAGGCGCCGACGCCGATGGAATTCGTCGGCGCGCACGACACCTTCGGCCAGTCGGGCGAGCCGAAAGAACTCATCGAACACTACAAAATGGGAGTCTCGCATATCGTCGAAGCGGTGAAGAAGGTGCTACAACGAAAGATTTTATGAAAATAAACGAAGGAAAACGCCTGCATCCGCAAAAAAAGAATCCAGAGATTCCGGGTGGAGATCTCCGCATGGGCCCTGAAGACCGTTTGCTTCCGATAAAAAAAGAAGAAGAACAGATAGTATCGCGCCGGACCGCCATGGGCCTTATAGCTTTAGCTGGTCTAACGGGGGTCCTTAGCATACATGAGTTAGCGAAGCGCGAGGAAAAAAGAAAGAATGCCGGAAAACCGAATGACCTCGAATCCGGTCGGGCAAATTCTAGAGAGCGGTAGCTTGAAAATCTGCCGGCCTTTTTGCGTACCGCGCCTCTATCTCTTCGTGCGTGAGGAGTTTTGCCTGCGCGCCGACGCCCTGCACGACCGATGCCGCATTGATGAGGCCGCGCATAAGGGCTTCGTGGGGCGCGAGGCCAAGCGCGATGTACGAGGCGGTGGTCGAGGCGGTCGCATCGCCCGCCCCCGTGCGTGAGACGGGCGGCGCTTCATCCGGATACATCGGCAAGTGCCATGCGCCGTTCCCGTCGAGGATATTTGCGCCATTGGGGCCGTCGGTCACGACGACGGTCTTGGGGCCAAGCGCACGGATGCCGAGCATCAGCTTTTTCACATCCGCCTCGTCCGTGGTGAGTATCTTTTGCGCCTCCTCTTTGTTGCAGAAGAAGATGTCTGTCACCGCATACACATCTTTGAGTCCTTCCGCGCCGAGTTTTATCTGGAAGGTACCGGGCTGGAAGACGAGCTTCGTCTCCGGATGTGCGCGTACATATTCGGCAACCTCGTGGTGGAACTCTTTCGCGCTTTCGCCGAGCGATGTGAGGTAGATATATTTCGGCGGGCTTTCGAATGCGGGCATCGTATAGGTGAATTTTGTCTGCTTCACGAGAATAGTCCGCTCCGCGCCGAACCACAGCACGTAGTGGTAATTGGTCGGCAGTCCGGCTTGCGTCTCGACGTATTCGTCCGCGACGCCGTTTTCCTTGAGCGTCTCGCGGCAGTGCTCACCGTTCTCATCATCACCGATGCGCGCAATGAGCGCGGAAGAAAGTCCGATGCGTGTGGCCGCCACCGCGGCGTTGGCGGCGTTCCCCACCGCGCGTACCTCGATGACTTCCTCATACGGAACCTTGTCCGCAAAGCGCACGCACAGCTCGCGCGTGCCGTGGTCCATCAATTCCTCGGCATCCTTGAGCTTGATAAAGGCGTCGGTCGTAATGTCGCCGATAGCGACGAAGTCGTACATGAGAGAATAGTAAATGGTAAATAGAAAATAGCAAAGAGAAAATATCGAACAGCTGGGCCGTCTTTTTGATATTTGATATTTGCTTTTTTATATTCCGCAGTTATACTGCTGCGCATGTTGGCTCTTGAAGTCAAAGAACGGTCCGCAAAAGACAGCGTCGACGCGCTCCGCGCGCGCGGCGCGGTGCCTGCCGTTTTCTACGGGCCGAAAGAGGCCGCGACGCCCATCTCCATCGACGCCCTCAAGCTTCAGAGCATCTGGAAGCGAGCGGGGCAGACCTCCGTCATCACGCTGAAGGGACTCGGGGAGGAGAAGGACACCCTCATCCACGACGTCCAATTTCACCCCGTCACGGGCACCCTCCTCCACGCCGATTTCTACGTACTTGAGAAGGGAAAGAAAGTGCAGATCAAGGTCCCGCTCGAATTCACGGGCGCTGCTCCCGCGGAAAAATTGGGCCACATCGTCGTGAAGACCCTGCACGAAGTGGAGATCGAGGTGACACCGCAGGAATTACCGCACAATCTTCCCGTCGACATCTCGAAGCTTGAAAACGTGGGCGACCACATATTGGTATCGCAGATACAACTTCCTCCGAGCGCGACACTCGTCACGCACGGCGGGGAAATCGTCGTTTCCGTCAAAGAATTCAAGGAAGAGCCGGTCGAGATAACGCCGGCACCCGAGACGATTATCGAGGGCGCGGAGCCCGCCGCCGAAGGCGCAGCCGCAGCCGAAGC
>JBBUAA010000055.1:6067-15555 GCA_038061075.1 Patescibacteria group bacterium
AGACGATTATCGAGGGCGCGGAGCCCGCCGCCGAAGGCGCAGCCGCAGCCGAAGCGCCCGCCGCAGAAGAGAAAAAAGAGAAGAACGAGAAATCAGCCTAAGGCTGATCCGCCACCGGCGGAAAGGAACAGAAATAATTGGTACAATGTACCGTTATGAATACGCGCATAACCGGCGCCGGTTTTTTTCTTAGTGTAGCGCTCATCGCGTGCGCCCCTCTTTTGATATCCGCACAAACGACGCCGACCTCGGTCCAAGAGCGCGCGGCCCTGCAGGCCGAGCTCGACCGGATAGAGCGCGATATCGCCAACAATCAGGGCGCGCTCGGCGGTCTCCGTGAGAGGCGGACGACACTCGAGCGGGATATCGCCATTCTCGATAACAAGATAAAGACCGCACAACTGCAGATAAAACAGAGCGACCTCACGCTCTCCAAGCTGCACGGGGATATTTCCACGAAAGTCACCGCCATCAGACAAGTGGATACAAGCGTCTCGAAAAGTCAGGCGTCGCTGGCGCAGCTTTTGCGCCGGACGCGCGAGGTCGACGACATTCCGCTCGCGATGCTGGCACTTTCCGCCGGCTCCATCTCCGACCTTTTTGAAGAGATGGATGCATTCGAGACGATAGAGCGCGCGCTCGATGCATCGTTTACGGAGATGGCGCGCCTCCGCACCGACCTCTCGGAGCGCAAGCGCTCACTCGAGGAGAAGGAGGACGAAACGCAAAAAGTGCGCCAAGCGCAGGTCATCGCGCGGCAAAATGTCCAAAAGGACGAGAAGGAGAAGCAAAGTATCCTCATCGCGACGAAGGGGCAGGAAAAGGCGTACCAGCAATTGATAGCCGACAAACAAAAACAGGCCGCGGCCATCCGCGCTGCGCTCTTCGGCCTGCGCGATTCGGGCGCCATTCCCTTCGGCACGGCCTACGAATACGCGAAAGCGGCGAGCGCCGGCACGGGGGTCCGCGCTGCGCTCATTCTTGCCATCCTCACACAGGAGTCCGACTTGGGTCAGAACGTCGGGGCGTGCTATGTGACAAATCTGGAGACCGGCAGCGGCGTGGGGAAGAATACGGGGCGCTCGTTCAGCAAAGTGATGGCGGCGCCGCGCGACACCGTACCTTTCCGGACGATAACCGAGACTCTGGCGCGCGACCCGTCGAAAACGCCGGTGTCATGTCCGCAGAGTGTCGGCTACGGCGGGGCGATGGGACCCGCGCAGTTCATTCCCTCGACGTGGATGCTCTACAAGGACCGCCTCGCGCGGCTGACGGGCGAGACCTTCCCCGATCCGTGGATCGCACGCACGGCCATCTTTGCCACCGCGCTTCTCATGGAAGACAACGGGGCCGACGGGGGCGTCCGCGCGAGCGAGCGCAAGGCCGCACTCAAATATTTTGCGGGGAGCAATTGGGCAAAGCCCGCCAACGCCGTCTACGGCGACAGCGTGATGGAACTGGCGGACGATATTCAGGCGCAGATAAATATTTTGGAGGGGAGATAAGACCCTCGCATTCTATCGACCTACGAGGTCGATAGGAGTCGAACTGCTTATTCGAGCAGGAAATCCTGTATCGATTCGACCTCCAAGTCTTTGATATACGTTTCGATTGCATGTCTATAGTTTCCAAAAAAATCGCCGAAGATATTTGTTGTGATGATTCCGGGAAAATTTTTCTTGCCGCAGTAATCGAGGTAACTGCTCCAGCGGTATCTTTCGAGATGTTTGAGCGCGGCGGCACGGTTTTGGATCCGCAGGTCGCGCCAATCCGATGCGCCCTTCAGGAAGTCGAGGGGATTGAGATGGATGTAGTGCAGGATATGCAAAAAATGCGCGTCGGATTCGATACGGATCTTTTTCGTGCGGGCTTGGAAGAGCGTACCGGTCCGCTCGTATCGCTTGTTGAAATATTTTGCGTATCCGACGTTGAGCTTCATTAAAAACTTTGTCAGCCCGCCCTCAACCCTCTCCGACACAAGCAGGTGATAATGGTTGCCCATGATGCACCATCCGTGAATATCAACGATAGGTTTTCGTTTTCTCGGTCTCTCATATCGACCTCGTAGGTCGATAGATTCAATAGAGCCCGTTGTTTTTGAGAAAAAATATACATTGTTTTCCACCGGCTTCACATCGTTGAATATCTCAAGGCCATGGACGAAGCGTTTGCGGTCGGCGTCATCGAGGAAGATCGTCCGTTTGTCCACGCCACGGTTTAGGCAATGGTACAGTTCCATCCGCATAGGGTACCATATCGACCTCGTAGGTCGATATGGGGGCGTGCACTTGTTAATTCGGCCCGAATACTGGTATAGTGTGCCGACATGAAAAAAGACATTCATCCGGCAAGCTATCGGGCGGTTATTTTTGAGGATTCCACGGCAGGGAAGCGCTTTTTGATATCGTCCACCATCGCGACCACGAAGACCGACAAATGGGAGGACGGCAAGGAATACCCCGTCTTCAACGTCGAAATTTCGAGCGCTTCGCACCCTTTCTACACAGGTCACTCGAAGCTCGTGGACACCGCCGGCCGCGTCGAGAAGTTCAAGACACGCGCCGCCGCTAAAAAGCCGAAGGCTTCAAATAAATAACTGCGCTTATGCGCCGCGCCCCGCACATGGGGGGCGCGGCGTTATACTTACGCTATGACCGACGACAAGAAAATAAATCCCCTCGACTACGCCGACGACCATCGCGTGGCATATCTCGTGCAAGAGTGGCAACGGCTGACCCAAGCAGAAAAGGATGCGCAGGAGCTCATCGAGGTAGACCCCGCGATGAAAGAGCTTGCCGAGAAAGAATTGCGCGAGACGGAAGAGCGCAAGGATGCACTCATTGTGCAAATGGAAAAAATAGTCGGCGGCGCGAACGAGCGCGAATGGCCCAACGAGGTCGTGCTGGAAGTGCGCGCGGGCGTGGGCGGCGAAGAGGCGTCGCTTTTTGCAGAGGAGCTTGCGGGCATGTATCTGCGGTATGCGGAGTCGCGCGGGTGGAGCGGCAAGCCCCTCGAAGAATCGCGCGGCAGCCTCGGCGGTTATAAGGAAGCGCAATTCGAGATAAAGGGCGAGAATTGCTATCGCGAGCTCCGCTTTGAGACGGGCGTCCACCGCGTCCAGCGCGTTCCCGCGACCGAGAAGGCGGGACGCATCCACACCTCGACCGCTTCGGTCGTCATACTTCCCATTTACAAACGCACGAAGATAGAGATAAATCCCTCCGACCTTGAAATAGAGACATCGCGCTCGGGCGGCGCGGGCGGCCAGAACGTCAACAAAGTGGAGACCGCCGTCCGTATCGTCCACAAGCCGTCGGGAATCGACGTGAAATGTACGTCCGAGCGGAGTCAGGCGCAGAACAAGGAGAAGGCGATGAAATTGCTCATCAGCAGGATACAGCAGGAGCAGGACGAGCGGGAAGCGCGCGAGCGGAGCGCCGACCGCAAGGCGCAGGTCGGGACAGGCGACCGCTCCGAAAAGATACGGACCTACAATTTTCCGCAGGATAGGGTGACCGACCACCGCATCAAGGAATCGTGGTCCAATGTACCCAAGATAATGTCTGGTGCGATTGCGCCTATTCTCGAGGCGCTTGAAAAGGCGGAAACAGGCACGATATAAAATAGTAAATATCAAATGGAAAATAGGGGAATCCATTTGCTATTTTATATTTGATTTTTGATATTGACTCTGTTAGTATCTCCCAACATATGTCCATTGCCGATATTCAGACGCTTTTTGACGCAGGAGCGCATTTCGGCTACCCCCGCGCGCGCCGCCATCCGACCGCCGCACCCTACCTTTTCGGCACCAAAGACAGCACCGACATCTTCGACCTTGAGGAGACGGGCACGCGCCTTGAGGCGGCGCGCGCATTCGCCGCGTCCGTCGCGTCGTCCGGCAAGCAGGTACTTTTTGTCGGCGGCAAGAACGAGGTCGCGGAGATCGTTAAGGCGGCGGCAGAGCGCGCGGGCGCGCCTTACGCTACGGCTAGGTGGATAGGCGGGACACTGACGAATTTCAAGAATATACGGAAACGCATCGAGCTCCTTCTCAAGCTCCAACAGGAACGCGAAACGGGCGCTCTCGACAAGTACACGAAGCACGAACGCCTGCTCATCGACCGCAAGATAGAGGAGCTTCTCCGTCACTTCGGCGGGCTCACGAATATGAGCGAGTTGCCGGGCGCGCTCTTCGGCGTTGATACGCGCCACGAGAATACGGCGGTACTCGAGGCCAACCAGCTCGGCATTCCGGTCATCGGGCTCGCGTCGTCGGACTGTGATTTCTCGCTGGTCCAGTACGCCATCCCCGCAAACGACACATCGGTGCGGAGTGTGCGCCTCGTGTGCGACGCGCTCTCTGCGGCATATCTGGAGGGCAAACGGGTCGCGGTGAAGCCGAGCCCCGAAGCACCAAGCAAATAGCGGACCAACAGTATCAAGTGGTACGCTTGATACTTGTTACCTGATACTTGATACTTATTGAAACTATGGCGATTACGACCGAAACAATAAAATCTTTACGGGAGCAGACAGGGGTGTCCGTCATGCAATGCAAGAAGGCGCTTGAAGAGGCGGGCGGGGACATGGAGAAGGCAAAGGTCATCCTCCGCAAACAAAGCTCCGCCATCGCGAGCAAGAAATCCGACCGTACGCTCGGCGCGGGGATAGTCGCGGCGTACACGCACGCGGGGGGAAGCGTCGTCGGCGCCGTCGTCCTCGCATGCGAGACCGACTTCGTATCAAAAAATGAGGAATTCGGGAAGCTCGCGTACGATATCGCGATGCACGTGGCGGCGATGAACCCCCAATTCCGCACCCGCGATGACGTGAAGGAGGAGGACCTTACGGCGGCGCGCGCAGTGTTCGAGAAGGAGGCCGCGGTCATACCCGAGCAGATACGGGCGAAGGCGATCGAGGGGAAGATAGACGCGTATCTGCGGGAAAAAATCCTGCTCGAGCAGCCGTTCGTGAAAGATCCGTCGCAGACCATTCGCGGGCTCATCGATTCGGCGGTCCAGAAATTCGGTGAGAAGGTCGAGGTCGTGCGCTTTGAGCGTCTCTCGGCACGCTCCTGATATGATACTATTTGCGGCTGTCGTATTCGGACTTTCACTTATTGCCATCGTGGCGCTTTTCGAGCTGAAGCGACGGGAGGCGAAGTCCGGACAGGTGTATCTCCCCGCCTTGCGCGAAAGATTGGACGTGCGCGCGCTGCACTTGAAAGACCTCATCACGGCGGCGGAGGCGGACCTCGCGAAACTGCCGCCCGAAGCGGTGCATCTCTCGAGGGTCGGCATCCACATACTGGCACTTGAAGCGGCGCGCCTCGCGCGCTTTCTTGAGGGCCAAGCGCACCGGCTCGCCGACCTCGTATCGCACAAGCACCGCTTCGTGCGCCGCGCCCCGCGCTCTGAATTCTTGAAGAAAGTGACGGAGCACAAGAACGGGAATAGCGAGGATACAACACCGAGCGTATAATTTCCCCGTGCCGAGGTAGCTCAGTTGGTAGAGCACCGCTTTTGTAAAGCGGACGTCCCGGGTTCGAGCCCCGGCCTCGGCTCAATATGGAACACAACGATCCGTATTGGTATCTGCACGTCGGCCGCGCGAGCGACCTTACCGGCCGCGACCGCGTGTACTACAGGCTTTTCGAGATGCTACCGGCGATACTCTCGCTCTCGACGCTCGCGCTCTTTGCCGCACTTTCGTTCTTGCGGCCGGTCTGGGCGGCATACCTGACGATAGCCTTCTCGATATATTGGCTCTTCAAGACGATCTATCTGTCCGTGCATCTGCGGCACAATTATAAACGGATGCGCCACAACATGGGGCTCGATTGGAATGTGCGTCTCAAGGATCTGCGATACAAGGATGTCGTGCATCTCATCATCTTTCCGCTGTATCTGGAAGACTACGAAGTGGTCGCCGGGAGTGTGCGCGCGCTTCTCCGCGCGGCGTGGAACCCGAAGACCATCGCGGTCGTCGTATCGGTGGAAGCGCGCGCCGGAGAGGGGCAGCGTGCGATTGCCGAACGCATTTTGAAGGAGTTCGGGCCGCAATTCCTTGATTTCCAAGTGGTCGTGCATCCCGCAAATAGAGTGGGGGAGATCATCGGCAAGGGTTCGAATATCTCATACGCGGCGGAGGAAGCACGCACGCGCATTCTCGATGCGCGCGGCATACCGTATGAGCGCGTCCTCGTCTCCGCATTCGATGTCGACACGGTGGTGTACACGCAATACTTCGCCTGCCTCACATGGCATTTTCTCACCGCCGAGAACCCCGCACGCTCCTCGTTCCAACCCGTACCGCTCTACAACAACAACATCTGGCAGGCGCCGATGCTCTCGCGCGTCATGGCATATTCAAGTTCGTTCTGGCAGATGATACAGCAGGAGCGGCCGGAGAAGCTTGCGACCTTCTCGTCCCACGCCGTGCCGTTCAAACAGTTGCATGAGGCGGGGTACTGGCAGAGAAACGTTGTCTCCGAGGATTCGCGTATTTTTTGGAATCTATTCGTACGCTACGACGGCGATTATTCAGTCGTGCCGCTCGCGTACCCCGTCTCCATGGATGCGAACGTCGCGCCGACGCTTCTCGGTACGGCGAGGAATATCTACCGCCAGCACCGGCGGTGGACGTACGGGGCCGAAAATATCGCCTACATCCTTTTTGCATTCATGAAAAATCCGCGCATCCCTTTCTACAAAAAATTCCGCGCCGCATTCGTGCAGATAGAAGGTTTCTGGTCTCTGGTCACGCACCCGCTCATCCTCTTTGCCGTCGGGTGGCTCCCGCTTCTCGTCGGCGGCAGGGCATTCAACGCAACCGTGCTCTCATACAATCTTCCGCTGGTCGCGAAATCGTTCCTTGCCGCCGCGATGTTCGGGCTCATCCTCTCCGCGGCGCTCGCGATGCAGCTTTTGCCCGCGCGTCCGCGGGAGTACGGGCGTTTCCGGAATTTCCAACTCATGCTTCAATGGGTCCTTGTGCCCCTCATGATGGTCGTCTTCAGCTCGATACCCGGCCTCGACGCGCAGATACGCCTTCTCTTCGGCCGGTATCTGGGATTTTGGGTGACGCCAAAGACGAGACAGGCGTCCGCGAAAGCAGCGGCCTGATACACTATGCAACCGCTCTCAAAGAACAAACGTCGCGTGTACCTCGTCGGATTCGTCGTGCTCTTTTTCCTCTGCGTTCCCGTCGTGCTCTTATTTGCCAATGGTTTCCGCTTCGAGGGCGGAGCCGGATTCGTGAAGACGGGTGGCATATACATTTCGGTGCCGTATGCCGATGCGGTCGTCTCTATGAACGGCGAGGAAGTGGGGACGAGCGGGCTTTTGAAGCGGGGATTCTATATTGATGACCTGACACCGGGTTCGTACGTCATCGGCGTCACGCGCGGGGGTTCCCGCCCGTGGTACCGGACGCTGGTGGTGGAGCAAACGCTCGTCTCCGACGCGCGGGCGCTCCTCATCCCCGAAGAGATCGAGGCGATACTGCTCGCGTACGGTACGAGCACGGCCTCGTCCACGCGGGTCATCCCGCGCGCCGGCTACAATGAATATCTCGCCGCGTTCAAGCTCCCCGCTGCGACGACCACGCCCGGCTTCTCCGGCGAGTCCATAATCATCGAACAGGGGAATATTTTCGTGCGCCTCACCGACGAGGACGCCTTGCCGAGCAGCAATTTTTGCGGCCGCCCCTCATTTTGCGTGAGCGAGATCCCTATCGAGCAGGGCAAACAGACCGCCGTCAACGCCGCGCCTTTCAAGGGGGGCATCGTGTATGCGACGGAAGAGGGCGGTATATTTCTTGCGGAAGCGGATATCCGCCCGACGGCCGTCTCGGTCGCACTCTATCCGCGGCGGGGGTCGGAATTCCGCATCATCGGCGGAAAGCTCATCGTGAAAGACGGCAAGGACCTCTACGAGATAGCGGGGTTCTAATTCTCTCCATCGTGCCGGAGCGCAGTTTTTTGACTGGCGACGTAGAGCGAGAGGAGGGAACATGTACTCATGTTCCCTCCCGAGCCGAGGAGTCCAGAAACCAACGGGTTACGGAGGAGTGGCTCAAACCGTCAAAAATACTGCGCTCCGGCACTCTGGGCCTGCGTCACCTGACCGCTGCTGCGTATTGCTTTGTCGTCGCGTCTTCAAGTTGCTTATGAAGCGCGTCTACCTCGGCGTTCGTAAGCGTACGTTCTTGTGAGCGGTATACGATGCGGTAGGTGTAGCTCACCTTGTTCGCGCCGAATTTAGCCGCGTCTTCGTATTTGTCTATCAACTTAACTTCCTCGACCACTGTCTCTCCGACGGTCTCGCGGATGAGGTCGAAGTAGTCGTTGGGTATAAAAGTATCGCTGACCACGAACGATATATCCCTCACGACCGCCGGATACTTGCTTACCTCCTTGTACTTTTGACCGAGGCGAAGCTGCTTCATGACACGCGGGTCTTCCGACCACAGGAGGCGAATGTCGGGCAACTCCATGCTGATGATGGCCCAGCGCTCAAGACCGAAACCGAATGCCCATGCGTTGTAGATTTCCGCGTCAACGCCGAGTTTTTCCAACACCGAACCCTTCACCACGCCGCTCCCCAGTATCTCGATCCAGTTCTCTTCCCCGCCCGAATGACCGTCATTCGGTCGGGCGGGTTTTTGTATCTCTATTTCCGTACTCGGGTGCGTGTACGGGAATGTCTCCTCATGGAAGCGGTACGCAATTTCTCCACCGAAGACGGATTTCACCACCTTCTCCTCCACGTCCTGCAGGTCTTGGAGTTGCAGCGTCTTTTTTTTCTTCGGGCACAAATACAAGCCGTCTATCTGGTGGAAGACGTTCATGTGCGTCTTGTCTATCTCATCTTTGCGGTAGACCTTGCCGAAAGAAAACACCCCGATGTCTTCGCCGGCGGCCAATCTCTTTTTTATAGGCCCTGAAGTGAGGTAGTAATACCACATGACGGTCGTATGCGGTCGCAGTAGGTGAGTGTCGTCCGCAAAGTACGTATCGGAGGGACTTCGGGCGGGATGATCGTGGGCAAAATCGAAAAGGTCAAAGGCGATATCCATCGGCACTATCTCAGGCACATCTACCGTATCAAAGCTCTTAAAATCCGGAACAGAGGTTATCTTGTCTACCAACTCTTTGATGGGGCTTTGCGGGGTGCGCGAAAGGTCGGGCATCGCAAGGTAGCGCCTCATCCTCGCGGCATCCGCATCCTGTCTCTTCGCGAGCGTATCGAGAATTTTCTTCTCCTCATCGCGTGGAATAACGTACTCGCTCATATCTGGTTTCAAATGTGTTCAGGCAATACTACACACTGGGCACCGAAAAAGGAAGCTGCAGTGAGGGCAGGGAGGTCAGGTAAAACCCGTAAGGCGACGCCTTACGGGTTTTGGGGATGGACGATTTTATGCACTTTTCCACTAGCCAAGGGGCATATTTTTTGATACAATGGAACGACGAAACATGGCTA
>JBBUAA010000056.1:0-5501 GCA_038061075.1 Patescibacteria group bacterium
GACTTGCATGCCTTATCCATACCGCCAGCGTTCACCCTGAGCTAGGATCAAACTCTAAGTGAAAAATAGCTTTACGCTATTTTCTCGTGTTTCGCTTCGAACCGTCCGTGAAGCAGAGCTTCAGGAAAATGTTCGTCGCTACCGCACGATAAGAATTTGAACGAAGTTCAATTTTTTCTCTTAGGATGGACGGAACAAAAGAATGTGTATTTCTTTTCTTCCTTCACTGTTTTGACTCAAGTACAAGACTCTCCTAGAATCCCGTACCTGTTTTCTGTTGCCATTAACATCCGCTTGCCGAATGTTAATAGCTGTGTGTGTTTTCTTACCAATACTTTGGTTATGTATTGCGTACAATTGTCTATTCAATTATCAAAGTTCTAGCGGAAGAATTCATACGAATTTTTCGGCGCATCGCTCCACTCCCCTTGCGGGGGTTCGGTATGTGGAGGTTCGAGTGAACCTCGTACTGCCATCAGGAGCGATGGTCAGAGGAGTATATAGGAGTGGCTATCCCCCGTCAAGCCGCCTAATAAAGCCCTGTAAATAAGGCTTCCCACATCCCTTGACTCGGGGGTACTGCTTTTAGCGAAATCGTACCTCTTTCGCTCTTCGAGATGATGGTTCGAATAACTTCAAGTATTTCCTGTCCGCTCCGATGTTTTCACCGATTAAGTTGGAAATGTCGATAACGGCTCCATGCTCGATAAACACATCGTAAAATTTCTTTGAATTTCTGCCCCAGTAAACCATTGCGCAGGCCATGGGAGCTCCCTTGCCCACATCAAGGCCGTTTTCTAGAAAATGAAGTCTCGTATCGTAGAGGAAACAAACGCTCTTTGCCTTTGTAAATATATACCTCTTCCAATGTCCCGTATTTACCGCTACGGGAATTAAAGCGATAACTTCCGAACCATGTTGATCGTAAGCAGCTGCGCATCTTTCTAACCACCTCTTGATTGATGTTCCTCTCTCTTTATCTATACCGTACGGAGGATTGACGTAGACTGTAGGATAGTTCCAGCTTTCCTCTAGTCCATCGTGCCTTGGGAGTGAATATTCAACGTCTGCGTTGACTATCGAAAACTTATTGGAGCAAGGGTCTAGGTCAATTTTCCCTCCAAAAACTTCTTTGACAGCTTGAACGTACTTATGGGGAGTGCCCCAACTCTGGCTCACCGTATTTATCTTTCTGCCTGCGGTCATAACAATATTTTTTTCCAATCTTTATTCTTGAGTTCATCTAGCTCGCTCTGCAGAACAGACAGGGGTTTCCCTTTTGGCGAGATAACATTGAACCATTTCTCAATGATGTTGATATTCTGCTTGAAGTATTTGAGGAGAAGTCTATCGGCCTCGATATTCATTTGAACCTTGGTAAATTGATTTTTCTTCTTCGCTTCTGCGTAACTGGAAAGAAAAATGTTCCTGATAAGTTTGTACTCTTTCGCTGGTTTGAAAAGTAAATTGTCTATGAATTCCGCAAGTCCGTGGTCTGTGAGGAATAGCAACCAGTCGTAGGACTGAGCTAACACCCTAAGCTCTTTATTCTGATTTTCAGCCGTAAACCAATTACCGTGATTACTTACAACCCCCACCGTTAAGATGAAGCGACGTAAAAGTTCCTTATCCTTTGAATATATTACTTCTTCCATCAAATCAACAAAGGGTTTGATTATGTATGAGCCATCACTTTTATAAATAATTCCTTTCAGTTCGCCCGATTCAGTTCTGATTTTTTGAAGTGAAGACGCGGCTCTTGCAACGTATGCGCCCTGTTTTGCCTTCTCAATAGTTTGCGGTCCCTTGCTCATGCCCTCCTCAACACCCACTCTCTTGCATTCGAATATTGCATACGGCTTACGACTCTGCTCGTAGATGTGTAGCTCGAAATTTTTTCCTTCGTCCGCCTTGATGCTGCATAGAAGGATGGAGGTCTTCGATGCCGCAATTACGCAAGCGTTGCGGAGAATACCGTTATTCAAGAGCTGATTCGACTTCCACTCAAATCCCTTAAGGTTAAACTTCGTTGCTTCCAAAGCCTTGAGGATTTTGTTCGACGTAATCGCTTTTTCACTCTTCTCGATAGTAAGGACCGAGCTTCGCACAATTGGGTGTAGAGAATACTCTACATTGTGAGTTATGTCAGGGTTACCGTACTCTTCCAACCCTCTCTCGATTGAAATCTGATTATTAAGTCCCCAAGTTTTCAGCAAATAGTAAGTGATTATCTCGACGAGTGTCCCCAATGCTCTCCCCGCAGCCTTTTTGGGATCTTTTGTGTGTTTGAAAACTTCGCTTGCTAGTACTTTTTGGAGCTTGTCAATCGACTCGTAAGCCATTTCATAATCCTATCATGCCCCTTTACCCCCACGGCTTGCATATAGTGCCGTCAGACGGCGCAAAAAGCCCAGTTACTGTACGAATTGTTTGGGGAATTGGGTCAGGTTTTGGGAGCCGTTTGCGGACATGCGCTGGTAGGCGTTCCCCTACGCGGCGACAATGCGCTCTGTCTCCGGAGGTTAAACCTCCCGGGTGTTTAGGGGCGGCATCTGGCATCGGAACGTGCTCGTTCCGATGTGAACCTTCTCCTATCGGCCTGCGGTCGACAGTCGAACCGCCTCCAGCGGCACCTCGCGGTGGGTTCACGTGACCAACCCCTCGTTGTCTTCGAGCATTTTTTGCAATAGAACGATATCCTCGAACATCTTCTTACGGTGCGGGTGTCAATCTCTCCTGCGGCCGGCTTAGTAATCGACGTCGGCTTGCCACATCTGCTTCGAGTACACGGCAGGAATAGAGGCGACGCCACCTATTTTAAAGGAGGTTATTTTCTCCCATACCGGCGACTGCACCAATTCCGCAACGCTCCGTACCGGCGCTTCCGGAGCCTCTGCAGTAAGAAATTCTATGAATTCATAGAGGTCAGAGCCGACGTCGGCGATGAGGGCGACCGGCCACGAAGGAAGGAGCCGTATCTCGACCGTGCCGAGCGTCGGCCTGAGCCTGCAAAACGTCCACATACCCGCGCCGACATCGCCCGGCGTCCCCCATTCCATCGGCTGGACGAGATCAATAGCATAGACGCCGTGCTCCTTGTCTCCTTTGACGAGCCTGATAAGTCGTTTGAGCGAACCGAGGTATCTCTTGAAATCATTGGGAGTCGGGAACCACCGGCCATATGCCGGAAACCGCTTTTCATCCGCCCACGCAGCGCTCAAGGAAAGATGCCCGATATTATCTATATCGTACTTATCGCAGAGAATGCGTGCGATACGCGGACCGACATAATTCATCATGTTCATGACGAAGAGCATCCGCCGGTCTATATGATATTTCGATATCGGAAAGTCGTCGAAACGGATATGCATATGGAGCGCGGCGAGATGATTCGACCATTTCACACGCTCCCAATCGGACTCGGGTCTGCCTGATCGCAATACCTCAAGGCGTGCCGCACTCCACAATTTTATCGGCCGGTCCTTCGGTATCCCCGGCTCGACGGAGGGCGGGATATCTGTTGTATACGGGCTTCGCGCGGAGTATTCGATCAAAAGTCCGTGCGCGACCGCACACTCGTGAAGCCTCGAAATGTTTTTTGCGGCAACTTCGACGGTAGGCGCCGGATCTCCGATGAGTTCAATGGAACCGAGGCCCGGCTCGCGACCGAAGATACCGCAGAAAGCATCGCGATTGAGGCTTTCGAGGGTATCCGATACGTCCACGGGAAGAATGTCTTTGCCGTCCCTTTTTATCGCCCACGCCTCATTCTCAAATCCGACCGTCGAATCAAAACGCTGCGGGACCTGCATTCTGTAGGGGCCTTGAGTACTTTTTTCTACGACATGCTCGATCCACAGCGGGATAATCGTCGAGGCCTCCGGAGAATCCCGGTGCTCAATTTTCGGGTATGCGAGGCGCATGACTTCGGGATGGAATTGGAACGTGTAGCCCCTATCGCCATAGCGAAGCGCGCTGAAGCGGCAGGCGCTACCGCTCGCGAGAAGTGTTGCGCCTTCCGGCAACCGGGTGATGCTGTCATTATGGGCATATTGAGCGAAAAAACGTTCCGGTAGTTGTCCGAGGAACGGGTCGCGTTTTCCCTCCCCGGTCAACTGTACTTCATACGAACCGAATTTACTTTGCCCTTTATCGTTGTCCACTCCTCCTCCGTACATATTGGCGATAAGCTGGTGGCCATAGCAGATGCCGAGCAGCGGTATCTTTTCTGTAAGCGCGAATGAAACGAGATTCTTCGATCGGGAGAGAATGATGAAAGAAACGAGACGGGCGGGGTCTTTTTCCGCCCGCCCGCCGTGAAAATCAAATTCAGCCGAGCCGCCGAATATCACTCCGCTGCAGCCCTTCAGAAATTCGTTGGGATACGTCCACGCGAGGCGTTCATCGAGCGCTGAAAGAAATTCGATCGTCGCCAAGCCGCCTATGGCCCGACGGAAATTCTCCCGCTCGCGTTCGATCTCCTTTTCCGAGATGCGGGACTGCACGATGAGTATCTTTATCATCATTCCCATCATACACACAGATGCATGGAGCGACCATGGAGGAGTCCAGTTCGCAGTGGACGAAGCATCCCTTTTTCTACACCATGGTGTAAAAAAAGGGATGTTGTCCGGAAACCTTGACAGGTAGAGTTGGCTAGTCTATTTTGAATGCATGCGCAGAGAATGCACAACTATCGGTTCCCTCCTTCTTACCCTGCTTAGTCGCGAGGGGCTTGCCTAACACGCAAGAAAAATGAAATAGAACAAGCCCCTCGAAAAGGGGCTTCTTTAATTGTACAATCAACCGAGAGATACCATCACTATGAAAAAAACCAAGAAAACAACCCCTACTTCGCTCGCCGTCGGCGAGCTTCGAAGGGCAAGCAAGAAAACCCTGTACGAAAAGATATGGGACGCGCATATCGTGCGCGAGGCCGCCGATGAGCCCGCATTGCTGTACATCGACCTGCATCTTATCCACGAAGTGACCTCCCCACAGGCCTTTACGGGATTAGAGGTGCGCGGCCTCAAGGTGCGCAAGCCCGACATGACGATTGCCACGATGGACCACTCCGTGCCATCCATCGGCCGCGAATCGCTCCCGTGGCCCGATGCTATGGCGCAAAAACAGGTGGAGATGCTGGTGACCAACTGTAAAAAATACGGCATCGTCCTCCATGACCTCCAGAGCGCGCATCAGGGCATCGTGCACGTCATCGGACCGGAGCTCGGCCTCACCCAGCCGGGGAAAACTATCGTATGCGGCGACAGCCACACTTCGACGCACGGCGCTTTCGGCGCGCTCGCGTTCGGCATCGGCACGTCCGAGGTGGAGCATGTGCTCGCGACGCAGTGCCTCCTGCAAAATAAAACAAAGAGTATGGCCATCACGGTCAACGGCGCATTAAAACCCGGTGTCTTCTCCAAAGACATCATTCTGCGCATCATTCACGATATCGGCATCGGCGGCGGCACCGGCTACACCTTCGAATATCGCGG
>JBBUAA010000057.1:0-3081 GCA_038061075.1 Patescibacteria group bacterium
GACGCCGTCGGCACAGCCTATTTCAATGAGCCGCAAACCGACGCCCCGCATGGTCTTCCCGACGAGCGAGAGCAAGAGCTTCAGACGCCGCAGATAGAACGACTGCACATAGGTCGAGGGGTGCGCCGGATACCGTTTGCCCGAATACTGCGAGCTTTCTTTGTCGTAGTAGCGTGTATCTTTCTGCATCATCGCCCTGAATGTAGCACGACGAGAACCTTCCCGCGATTCGCCCCCGCCGCCGCAATCGCCAACATCGCTACCGTGGCAATACCGGCACTCTTCTCTATGCTAGTCTTTTGCAAAACACTAGAATAGATTCCGCGCGGGGCGTGAGCTTGTGCCGCACGGCGTTCCCCTCGTTGCGCTTCAAGACGAGGCCGGCTATCGCGAGTTTGCGAACGTGGTCGGATGCGTTCTCGTATCCGATATTGAGCCGTTCCGAAATTTCCTCTACCGACAATTCCGGCTCGCGCTTCAGAAGGTCCAAGATCTGAAGTCGTCGATGGTTCGCAAATCCTTTTACGATCCGTTCAAGCCTTCGATACGTACTACCTGCCGCTGTCGCCATATCAATATTGCATTGTACGCTATGCTAGTATTTTGCAAAATACTAGCATAGTGCCAAGGTACGTGTAGCCTCGAATGCCGTACTACTGACCATGGTTGCGCATGTCTTCGATCACTGCGATGAATTGCTTGAATTTTTGCGGCAACGGCGGATGTACCAAACTAAATGAAAAATCCTGTACGCCGTCGCCGTCGACATCATATGAGATCGGGCCGAGGTCGCCGGCTTCCGTCATCGGAAGTGTGCCGATGGAGTACGGCGTGGTAGGAATCGGCACCCTCGCGATACTGCACCTGTTGCCTTCTCCGTTGATTTTCAATTCCACACTTCCGTATGACTTCCCGATAATTTCTATCCTTCCTCCCATGTTTTCTTCGAGGATCAGGCCGTAGCCGGAGCTTCCGAAATCGAACGAAGATATACCAGGTACCCCCTCTTCGATAGGTGCGATGTCAAGACCGGGAATTACTGGAAGCGGGCCCGCATGGCCTCCTCTCGAATCGTACGCATGGAGATCGGCGAACTCATCATCCGCACTGATATATATTCCGGGCGCCGGTGTGAAGGTCATTCGTGTGTCTACGGGCGAAGATGCTGTTTCGCCGTTGTTTCCGTCGCATGCGTCCCGCATTGCGGGATAAGAGACGTTTGTGTCAAAAAATACCCCCTTACGCAACTCTGTGAGCAGTGCCGCCCGCCGCGTCATAGCCTCGCTCGTGAGGGACGGAGGTCGGTTTTTGGGTACTTTGATCGAATTTAATGCGGATGCATCAAAAGCAAATGTCTGCAATATTTCCTGCGAGAGCGTCTGTACTCGCTCAAGATACCGTTTGCCAAAAGTCCCGCTTCTGGGAAAAACTGTATCCGTAGACGGAGCAAGGTAGCTCGCGCGGTAGACCAGTTTCCCCTTTTGCACGAATGTTTCTATACGTGTGTAATGAGGACTACGCTGCTCTTTCGGCCCCTCCATGCTCCGCGTTATACGATATCCAGACACGTTTCCGAGAGCAGCTGGCACGATACTCTCGGATAGGGGTTTCTCCTTACGATTGTTTCGATTTTCCTTCTTTAGATATTCCTGTGCCCATGTCTTTAGATTGGATGCGGTCGATGTCGCGGGATCAATGACGGTTATGCTCAAGCCAGCATACAGACTGATGTTGTGTATATCTCCGGAGAGTTTTTCGGTCGTGCTCGCGTTGGTGGAAATAATCCTCGGAGGAAAATAAAAAGATACCTGGAATTTCCCGTCGTCGCCCCACCCTGCACCGGTCTCCTTGTACGGATATTTGAGCGAGAATCCCAATGCGCTTGAAACGATCCCCCAATCTTTGTATTTCGCAGAGGTCGTAGCCGTAGAGACAATGGCGGCGAACTGCGAATCCGGAGGTGTAGGTCGCAAAGGATCAAGGGCAAGGAGGGCAATAATTAAGATGCCCAGAAGAATAGAGAGCGGAAAAATATTTCTCTGCCCAATGGGCATACAGTTTTAATTTGGCTTCCTTTCTCTACGCTCGCGAATAGCGGTTACGATGATGATGGCAAACGATGTCATGAAGTAAGCGCCATACAGCACCGGTAAAAGAATCAAGCCGGGATGGAAACCCGCAACCCCTACCCCGCCCCCATCGCTCATGCGGCTAATAATAACTGTGAGGATGAGGACGATGGGGATTGCCCACGCAGCGAATTTTCTCCAAGTACTGAAAACCGAGGGGGCAAAGAACAGCGTTAAGAAAAGAGGCAACAAGAGTATTGCCAAGTAAGCAGAAAGCATTTTCGTATAAAAGAAGATATCGCTACATTTGAGATGATACGAGCCGTTAATAGTACACAGCCTGCTTATCCTATACCATTGCAAAAAAGCATAGAGTCCGACCGAGATCACGAACGTTGAGAAAAATATCTGCTTGCTTAAGAAATTCATAACCAGTTTTTTAGCTAAATCGGCATACAGTTTTAATTTTGCTTCCTTTCTCTGCGCTCGCGAATAGCGGTCACGATGATTATGGCAAACGATGTGATGAAATAAACGCCATACAACACGGGTAAAAGAATCAGGCCGGGATGGAAACCGACAACGCCTACTCCACCCCCACCTCTCATGCGACCAATAATGAATGTGAGGGTGAGAACGATGGGGATTGCGAAAAGTGCAAACCATTTCCAACGATCAAATACGCGATCAGCTAAGAAAAAAAGGATGAGAAGGCAAGGCAGCGTTAGTATTATCAGAGCAAGGCCGGTAACTGCAACGTCAGCCGAGAACTCCCTGTCAACAAAGCAACTCGAATCATAAGTAAAGAAGGCGGATATCCGACACCAGAAGAAAGTCACCAACTGGTGGAAGGAGAAAAGCAAAAGTAGCGCAAGAACCACGCTAATAGAAAATCTTTTTCTTGTTAGGTAGTTCATACTAAAGATCTTGCCCATTGATATAACTCAACGAAGAATCTTACGATAGCGTTGATAAGGACATCGTACCACGCCACTGCTTCTGCCACTGCGGC
>JBBUAA010000058.1:0-1625 GCA_038061075.1 Patescibacteria group bacterium
CTGCACCATATCAATTCCACGACCTTCTGCCTTTCCACCTTGCTCGCGGGCGGCACCATCGCCGTCCCGCCCAATTATTCCAACTCGCATTTTTGGCAGCAGATGGCGAGGACCAAGGCCACTATCACATCTATCGTGCAATCCATTCTTTTCGACCAGCTCGGCAGGGAGAAAGAATACGCCGCCGTCAAAGCGGACGTGAAGTTACAGAGGATTCAGATAGGCTCGGCGCCGGTCATTGCGCAGACCGTGCAGGAATTTATGAGAAAATTCGACATCGCGCTCTACCAAGGATACGGACACACCGAGACGGCGCTGCGCGTCACGGGCGTACCGATGGGCCTGCCGCAGGAATTATACGCACAACTTATCGAAGAAAACTCCATCGGTACCGCGATGCCGTGGGCCGATGTGCAGATATTCGGCGACGAGGGTACGCCGCTCGGAGAGGGTGAGGAAGGCGAGCTCGTGGTCAAAGGTCCCGCCATCATGGAAGGGTACGTGGGTGGGGAGCCGGCTTTCAAGAACGGTTATTTTCAGACGGGGGATGTGGGCCTTTTTAGAATGATAGAAGGGAAGCGGTTCTTTTATCTCAAAGGCCGCAAGAAAGAAATCATCATCAAAGGGGGCGTAAACATCTCACCCATCGCGGTAGAGAATGCCCTGAAAAATATTTCGGCGGACGCTGCGCAGGTGCACGCGGTCGCGGTGCGCGACGAGCGGTACGGCGAAGAGATAGGCGCGGTCATCTCATGGAAAAAAGACGCCCTTCGACACGGCTCAGGGCAAGTAGACGAGGCGAGCGCAAAACGCCGCCTGAAGTGCGCGCTCCTTTTCGGGACGCCGTTCCTGAGTGCGTACGAGACGCCCAAGTATTTGAGCGCGCTTCCCGTCGAGGAGCTGCCGATGACCTCGACCGGCAAAGTGCAGCGCAGTGTTTTGAAAGATAAGCTGGCGTACGAACAATTTGAATCGATATACGGCCTCATCAAAACGCCGCGGTACCGCTTTACCGCCCTTCATCGTTACTCACGCTGGGTATCCGCGTCCTACGAACTTTATAACCAGTGCTGGGCGCCTCTCGTGGCGGAGAAGGGTGAATACGAAAAGAATATTTCGAAGCAACTCATCATTCTTGCGGCTGAGCCGGACGATTCGTTGGCGGGCCAGATAGCGGTCATTCGCACGAATGTGTCCGCCGATGCACTGCTGCACACGACCTACGCGCAACTCCTCTCGCCGGACGTCCTCGATCCGCAGGGGAAAGCGCTGGTATGCATTTCGATCTGCAGTGCCGACTACAAGGCGAAACTGATACCGGATGTTGCAGCCATCCCCGATGAGAAAACGGTGCGAGAGTACTTGCCACAAGATCCCGTATTCAAATTCCACCAAAAACCAAAGGGAGACGGCGGTGGGGCGGAACTCATCGGCCTCATTCCGGAGGGGCGACCGGAAGACAAAAGTTCTCTCGGATACAACATGCTCCTGAAGTACCCTGCGCCCTCGGAAAACGTTGCTATCACCGATGATGCGCCTGTCTCCAGCCAATTGATAGAAGCGGTTCTCCTCATCGCGAAGGATTTGGGCATCAACGATGTCTATGCGTATTCAAGGCCGGGGGG
>JBBUAA010000059.1:0-5701 GCA_038061075.1 Patescibacteria group bacterium
AACGTATACAATAGGGCTACTTGCGCACGGTACGCGAAGACCTCCCGTTAGGGAGGTCTTCGCGCTTTCGGCCATTAGGAACCGATGAGAGACACTTCGTGAGACTCGATACGATCTCCTCTCATGGAGCGAAGACAAGGGTTCGCGCCGCTGTCTCTTTTTCCCTCACTACCGCTCTGGCCGACGGTTCCTGCGGTATCCCGACACTTGCGTATCGGGGTAGATTCAAGGAACTGCCGTCCGGGTGTCAACATTGCTGCTGGTCCCTCGATGACGCTGACGCACGGTAAGGCGCATCAGGCTTAGGATTATATAAAGGGTAATCCCCTCCGCAAACGCGCGCGGGGCGGAGTTTTTCGGGGATTTCGAGTGGATATCCCTGTGGATAGTGCGCCCCTACCGGCCGATTTAGAGTAGCGAGGATCCGCGGGGCAGTTTTTTCGGCCACAGCTCGATAAGTCCGCGTCCGGCACGGCCGCGGGTTTGGTTTTGCTCACGGACCATATCCGTAAAATCGTGCCTCCCGCCGAAAAGAATCGCGATATTTTCCGCCGGCTTTCCGGCTGCTGCGCGCTCGCGGGCGTGTTCCTCCACTCTTCCGAACAAGATGCGCTCGCGTTCTTCAAGAGATTTCTTATATGCATGGTCGTACGTATCGATCTCCTCGCGGCGTATGCGACCGCCCGCAAAATCTTTGAGCGCCTGACTGTACGCCCGCGTCGCTTTGACGGCTCGTTCATTTGCGGCACGGTCCTCCGTGGAATATATATTTTTCAGTTTCCCGTCCATCAGGAGCTTGAAGTCCGCGCCTGCGGTGTACGGCTCCGGAATCTCAAGGTCCGTGCGCTCCACTCCGTATGCACCGAGCTTCGAATCGAATGCGGCAAGTCGCGTACGCTCCGCGGCACTCTGCGGGGCGAGTGCCGCGCATCTCTTCCGGAGCGTATGGGCCAATGTCCGTAGGTCGCGCATCGTGTAGTGATAAAAGATCGGGTTGTTGAGTGATGCTTTGTACGCGCGCTCGAACTCCGCATACACGTTTTCCGCGTCGTCCGTCGTGCGGATGCTCCGTTTCTCGAACCCGGCGAGCTGTCCTCGAAGGAGCCTGACCTCATCCCGGTAGCGGAGTGCGGCATCCTTCTCGACGAACCCCTCCGAAAATATCCCGTCGAGTTTGTTGGCACGCACGACCGACTCGATGAGATTCTCCGTCTCCCGCTGTCTGGCCACCACGTCCGATTGCCCTTGTATCTTTCTCTCCGGATCTTGGGCGGGCTGATGCATCTGGCGTATGTGAATGACATAGGGACCGCCGCGCGGGGACGGGACCCTGACGCGCGCGTCGAAGTGCTCGGAGAATTCCGCGTAGGGCATGCCGGTAAGGCGTTCGGTCGTGGCGATCGTTTCCTCCGGAGAAAGGACCGCCTCGGCGTGAGTCCGCGAGTCCATTGCCGCTTTTGGGAGAAGCGTGTTGATGGCTGCACCCGCCGCGAACTTGAGAAGTGTCCGCCTGCTCACGTCCGCTGTATCTTCCTTCGCTTTTCTACGGACATCCTCCTCGGGAATTGAAACTGATTCTTTCATAGGAACCGCACTGCTACTTGGCAATCACAATCTGTACGCGCCGGTTTCCGGATGCGAACGGGGTATTCGGATACTTGAGCTGCTCTCTGCCGAAACCGACCGCGATAAGCCGGTCGGGGTCAAGGTTAAATTCGGCCACGAGATACTGCTTGATAGCCTCCGCGCGGCGCTGGGAGAGCTTGAGGTTGTAGTCGGGACCACCGAACGCATCGGTGTACCCGTTGATGAGAATGGTTCTGTCTTTGAATTCTTCCCTCGAGAGCACGTTCCCGATCTGGGAGAGGCCGATCTTCGCCTTGTCGTCTATTGCCGCCGAGTCAAGGGCAAAATTGACCTCGACATCCGCTTTCGGCCTGCCTTTGATGATGTCCGAAATCTCCCGTCGGTCTTCCGCGCTGGGCGCCGCGTTGCCGGACGTCTGCAGCTTATCCAGAAGGTTTTCTTCTGTCGGCGTTGTCGGCGTGGCGGCCACCGGCTCCTTCAACTCACTAAGAATTTTGTTCTCCGTCGGCGTTATGTTTCCCTGCGGCGCCTCTTCGGGCGGCGCCATCTCCGGCTCGGGGAGCGGCGAGGGGGTCTTTACTTCGGTAGAACAGAGCAGGCACGGCAACGGGTCCGCTCCGGGAGCGGCGGCAGGAGGAAGGGCCGGTGCGGCTTCCTTGACGTCCATCTTGCCGACCTCTACCGGTTCGGGAAGCGGCGCGACCACTGTCGAAGGTTCCGGTGCGTCGGCGGGGGCCGATGCGGGGGCCGGCGGGGCCGCGGGGCTCTCGGATACCACTTGAGGGGATACGGGTTCCGGTTCTTTTGGCGCCACTGCGACGAGTTCGAGAATAATTTCTTTGATCTCTTTTTTGTCCGGCGGCCGGTTATCGTACGGCCCGACGATATCCTGAACGAAAAACTTGTCTCCGGACTGGGTAAATCCTTCGACCGACACCGTGCTAGGGGCGAGACTGAAACTGTCCGCAGTCCTGCCAAAAAAGCCCTTCTCCGATTCGTACTTCCTTATTTCTTTTGCAACATCCTGTGCGATTGTTTGGTTCGTTTCCGGATTTACGTTCCCCAAAAACCCCCTCGCGGCGATACCGTCATCTCCGTATCCTGCAAACCCGTTGACGAATGTGCCTTCTGCTTTTTGCCCGACCGTCGTATCCCAGCCGAAGTTGAAATTGCCCAGATTGTTCCCCCGCACGACGCCGACGCCGTTCCCCTGAAGACCGTACTCCTCGCCGCGGAGCACGATGGCCTTGTCTCCGAAATCAACGATTACGGGATATTTGGTATTACCATACTGCGTCGCCTCGTTGATGAGGTTATATTTTTTATACTCTTCGAACTCCTGGGGTGATTGCGCATCCGCGTTGCGGTTGATCTCCAGACGACCGTCTGACACGGACATCCCGAACGGCAAAGCTCCGTCGGAGAGCGTCCGTTCGACTTGCGGGAAGGGGGTGCTCGGGTCATTCCCTAAGGGCGCGCCGGGCGCAGGCAGCGCTTCGCGTGTCGTAAGCCGGCTGTCTACGTCCGTACGGCTTGCCCACTCTTTGAGAAGCGCCTCCTGTGCCGCAGGGTCGTTATTCCACACCGGATCCTCACCTTGGAATCGCTCCGCAAATCCGCCCCCCGAGGCGGCCGGCGGGACGGAGTTCGTCAGGGAGTCGTACCAGCCGGTGAGACGTTCTTTTGTCGCATCGTACGCATCCGGAACGGTGTTCAGGAAAAATCCGAAGAGCGGGTCTTTTTTGAGCCTGTCGACGGTTGATTCCTCCGCCGCTTTCACCGGAGCACGGAACGTAGACGGCTGCTGCGGTGCCACATTTTCAGGCAATGCGGTGTTCCCGAATCGTGTCTGCGCCACCGTCCAATCCACGTACGCCTTCGAGCAGGCCGATGTGTTACCCGCGTCTATGCACTGCTCCGCCCCCCGCCCGACATCAATGGGCCAGCCAAAATTATTGTTTACCTGAGATCCGTTGGCGGCATTTCGCTGCCCCGCTTCAAACTCAAGCTGCTGCGCCCACAACGTGTCGTCGGAGCGGCTGAACTCGAACCACGCCTGCTCCGTTCCCTTCGACTCTTCCGCAGTCGGCCGCATCACCTTCAAAGAAAACGGGTCACAATCTCCCGACCCCCATACACACGAAAGTGGTCCCCTCGCTTCCCGGTCAGGGTCGGGCGCGGCCGCATTAAACGCGTCTTGCTGTTCCTGCGCCCGCAAAAGTTCCACCTCAAACGGGGTGAGCTCGTCCATGCCCTTCCGCTGCCACGCCGTCGCTTCGGCATCAAGCGTCGAGTCAATGAATGCCTGCTCCCGCGCCTGTCGTTCCTCCCACGCTACTTGCTCCGCCCAGAGCGTGCCGTCGACGCGGTTGAACTCGTAGTCGGCCTGCTGCCCCGCTTCAAACTCAAGCTGCTGCGCCCACAACGTGTCGTCAGAGCGGTTGAACTCGAACCACGCCTGCTCCTGTTGTTGCTGCTCTTCCCACGCCGCTTGCTCCGTCCAGAGTGCGCTGTCAGTGCGGTTGAACTCGTAGTCGGCCTGCTGCCCCGCTTCAAACTCAAGCTGCTGCGCCCACAACGTGTCGTCAGAGCGGTTGAACTCGAACCACGCCTGTACCTGTTCCTGATCTTGCGACTCCGTACTGTTCCAGATCGTCAGGTCGGCCCAGTCCGCATTATCACCCCTCTGCGTGTCAAAGAGCGGCTCGATGAGCGCTTCGTACGGACGGAAAAGTTCCTGCGGCGGCACGACGACGTATTGCTCGACGTTCTCGAACCCCGCATAATCCCATCCCTGTTCGGGCAGGAGGCGCTCCTCTCCGGCGATATCCCACAAGGGGTCCGACCAAAGGCTCTGGTCCTCGGCAAGTTGCTCCGGCTGTACATCGTTCATCCACGAGAAGTCCGTGCCGTCATAGGGGACATAGCCCTCATCCTGTGCGATTGCCGCAAGCGGAAGGAGCGCGGCGGCGCAGAACAAGAACCCGACAAGAGGAAGACGTAGCGTACTCATGCCCTCCATAATAGCGCCTTTTTGCGTTCGCCTATTGTTCGCATAGAATAGCCTCATGTCCGGACACAACAAATGGGCGCAGATAAAAAGGCAAAAAGGGGCGAACGACGCCGCGCGCAGCCGCGTATGGAGCAAGCTCTCGCGCCGTATCACCGTCGAGTCCAAAAAGGCGGGGGGTGATGTGAATGCCGCACAGCTGCGCGCCATTATCGAACAGGCGCGGAAGGAAAATATGACGCGCGAAAATATCGAGCGCGCGGTCGCTAAGGGCACCGCGTCCGACGCGGCGATGCTCGAGAGCATCACGTACGAAACCTACGGCCCCGGCGGAGCGGCCATCATCATCTCCACGCTCACCGACAGCCGCAACAGGACCGCGCAGGAGATAAAGCATCTGCTTTCGGAAATGGGCCTCGCGCTCGCCTCCCCCGGAAGCGCCTCGTGGGCATTCGAGAAGGTGGGCGAGGGGTACGTCCCGAAGACGATCGTCACACTGTCGGAGACCGACCATGCGAAACTCGTCGAGATACTCGAAAAGATAGACGCGCACGACGACGTCGAAGAAGTTTTTACGAATGCCGAATAGTTTCCGGCGACAGTAACTCCGCCAACAATAATCCCTTCCCGCTCCAATGCCCCCGACGGTCAAATTTTCCCATCCCAATACTTAGGTATAAAACTAAGTATTGGGATTTCAGTTTTATTCCCCGAATGTGAGGCGGCGCGCAAGTTCTTTTAAGGATTGTTGCCTGTAGACACAGAGGCGAACCCGACCGTGCTTCCGCGTCGTGATGATGCCGGAGTGCTCAAGGATGTTGACGTGTTCGAGTGCCGACGGAAGTGTGATGCGAAAAGGTTCAACGAGTTTCGAAACGGACATCGTGCCTCCACGCATGAGCCGCGCAATCATCCGACGTCGGAGCGGCAGTCCGAGTGCGTCCAACATGAGTTCTGTATTTTTCTGAGCATCTCCCGGGGTATACGAACGCTCGCGCTCTCTTAGTGCGACGGCCTTTTGCGCAGCGCTTTCTGCCGCGCGGCCCCTGTCTTCGTTCAGACGTTGTATCCGCTTAGGAGTCCAACACTTAGTCATAAACCTAA
>JBBUAA010000060.1:0-22921 GCA_038061075.1 Patescibacteria group bacterium
TTTGATACCCCAGCATGACGACATACCTCGTCAGCTTGCTGCGAGGTAGTTGATTGCGCCGCATATGAATACGAACACCCTGTGGGCGATAGTCGGTCTTATCATTATTATCGGCGGTGGTTTCTGGCTCATTACTAATTCGAAGACGGCCGTGCCGGTCGCGGACGATCTTGGTACGTATGCGTACGTGTGCGACAACGGTTCGGAATTCACGATGGCGCCGGCTTCCGACGTCGCGTCCATCCGCCTTACACCCGGTACTGGCGCGACCTTCTCCACGGCGACGCTTGCGAAAGTCGAGTCGACCGCCGGCGCGCGGTTCGAGGGCGGCGGCGTCGTCTTCATCGGTGCGGGCGAGGGGGTACAGCTTACGACAGGCGGCGCCACTTTCGTGTGCAATCCGAAACCGAATCCCGATTCACCGCCGTGGAACTGGGGCGACGCTGGCGAAGGCGGCGGTGTGAAGCAGGACGCCGTGCTCATCGTGAGCGAAAGCATCGTCGGTAAATGGCAGAGCGTTGACGACACAAAGTTCACCCGTGAATTCAAGGCGGGCGGTGTCGTCGAGGATCGGTACGAAAACAAGGTCGTTTCGAGCGGCCTCTGGGTCGCCTTCGAGAAGGGTATCAATGCTCCGGAAGTGCCGTATCCGCTTGAGGGTGATGTCGTCTATATCCAAATGACGATGTCGGGCACACAGGCGGACACCTTGAATTTCAAACTCACGAAACTGACTCCCGAAGAGCTTGAGCTCATCTACATGGATCGCGGCGGGGTTTTGAAGTTCAAATTGGTCCAATAATGAACGCCACACTGCACACGAATCAGGGGGACATCACGCTCGAACTCTTTGCGACCGACGCGCCGGATACGGTCGAGAATTTCACGAAGCTCGCCAAGAGCGGATTCTACGACGGCACGAAATTCCACCGCGTCATTCCTGATTTCATGATCCAAGGCGGGGACCCGCTCACCAAAGACGACGCGCAGAAGGCGCGCTGGGGTACGGGGGATGCAGGCTACAAATTTGCCGACGAGATACATGCGAAGAACCGCAATGTAATCGGCACGATAGCGATGGCGAATGCGGGGCCCGACACTAACGGCAGTCAGTTCTTCATCAATACCGCAGATAATAATTTTCTCGATACCAAACACACGGCGTTCGGTCGCGTCACTGATGGAATGGATGTTGTCCACAAGATAGAGGGCACCGCGACCGACGCTTCCGACAGGCCCGAAGAGTCGATGGTCATAGAGCGCGTCACGGTGTGACGCAATCGTCGCGCTCGCGTTAGAACCCGAGAGATTTGAGGAATGCGGCGAGTTCGGCGCCTTCGATTGCGCGATGGCCGCCGGCGGGGAGATTGCCGAGCCGGATATTCATGATGCGCGTGCGCACGAGCTCTATCGCGTCGTTGTGGAGCGCCGCACACATACGGCGGATCTGATGTTTCTTGCCCTCGGTGAGCACGATGGTGAACATTCGTTCGCCGATAACTTCCACTCTGCACTTTTTCGTCCTGTAGCCGCCGATGTCGACGCCCTTCTCCATATGCTCTTTGAAACTGGGGCGGAGTTTTACCGCAGTCGTGACACGATACTCTTTCTCATGCGCATAGTCGGGATTGAGGAGTTTGTCGGTGATACGCCCGTCGTCGGTCAGGATGATGAGGCCGTAGGAATCCTTGTCGAGTCGGCCGATAGGGAAGACGTCTTTTATGGGGGACACCATCGCGATGTCTTTCTCATCGCCCTGCGGCGAATGCGTGATGATGCCGCGCGCCTTGTGGTAGGCGAAGTAGCGATATTTTTTTGCGCGGAATTTCACATCCACAACGTCCGTCTCGGAGACCTTGTCGCCGAGCTTGGCGAGTTTGCCGTTGATGAAGACCTTGCCCTTTTTGATGATCTCATCCGCCTCCCGCCGCGTGCAGTATTGCTTCACCGCCAAGTACTTATTTATCCGCATGGGGAATTCAGGCTTTTTAGTATCCATATGATGTATCGAGAGAGTATAGGCACTCCACCGAATATCCACAACATCATTCCAACATTCTCAAGAATGTTGGAATATTTAGTATGATGGCGGGAAGGGTATGGGCTCGATCAAGAATTCAAGACAGATGGAGCGGCACTTCAAAGGCATCGCTAATCATTGGCGCATCGAAATCCTGCAGGTAGTCCGCGATAATCCCGATAGTTCGGTCGATGAGCTCGCGACTATGGTGGGAGGGCACTTTAAGACCATATCGGAACATACGCGCCGGCTCGTGC
Source organism: Patescibacteria group bacterium (assembly GCA_038061075.1). Classification (GTDB taxonomy): domain Bacteria; phylum Patescibacteriota; class Minisyncoccia; order Phycocordibacterales; family UBA2100; genus UBA10103. The sequence continues at coordinate 2,278 of JBBUAA010000060.1, forward strand.
AAGCAGGCCTCTTGCAGAAGACCTACCGTGGGCGAACAGTCGTGCATGCACTGTCTCCGTACGGAAAAATATTTGTACGCTTTATCAAATCATTCCAACATTCTTGAGAATGTTGGAATGTTGTACATGGGTAGTACTATGCACGCTGTGTACGTCCTCGAATGTGCGGATACAACGCTCTACGTCGGGTGCACCAACGATCTTGAGAAGCGCCTGAAGCAGCACAACGGGGCGAAAGCGGGGGCGCACTACACGAAAATCCGTCGGCCCGTCATTCTGAAGTATTCCGAAAAATTTGCGACACTTGGAGAAGCCCGAGCACGGGAACACGAAATAAAAGGCTGGCGACGAGAGAAAAAGATTGCCTTGTTCACTCGAGGAGCTAGTCCTGAACGCAGTGAAGGGCCCGCGCGCGGGAGGCCGAAATAAAGAGACTGACGCGGACGCAGAAACTTGCTCTGATACAGGGCTCATAGCGGACGGTCACGGCGCCCGAACGTGCTCGTTCGTGCGTGATTCTCCTCGTATCTGCCTTCGGCAGACACTCGGCCCCTTCGGGCTCCTCACGGAGGAATCATATCCACACCCCGTTGACAGATACCCCCTAGGGGGTATATGCTTGCATGCATATGGGACATGCACATGGTGCCGCGACAGGGAGGATCATCCGCCGCCTCAAGATACTTGAGGGGCAGATACGGGGTCTGCAAGAGATGATAGCGAAAGACACGTACTGCGTTGATGTCATCACGCAGACGTCCGCCGTGAAGCAGGGGCTCTCGAATGTAGAAAATATGATACTCGAGAACCATCTTTCGACCTGCGTCGTGAAGCAGATACAAAGCGGCGATTCGAAAAAGGCGGTGGGCGAAGTGCTCAAGGTCTACAAGCTGAAGCGAAAGTAGTATGAATCCGCAGACTTTTAGGGTGAAGGGAATGCATTGTGCCTCGTGCGCGAGCATTATCGAGCGGACGCTCAAGAAAGTGGAGGGAGTGGAGAGTGTCGCGGTGAATTACGGCACCGAAACGGCCAAGGTGACTTTTGATGCGGCGAAAACGAACCACCAGCACCTCTCTCAAAAAATAGAGCCGCTCGGATATTCGCTTGCCGCGCCGGCATCGACGCAGCCCACGGCCGCTTCGATGGGTATGTCGGAGAGCGAACATGCGGCGCATCTTGGGCTCAATCAGTCAAAGAGCGAAAAGCTTGCAGAGATTGCCGCCATGAAACGCATGGTGATGTCCGCCATACCATTGGCGGTTTTCAGCGCACTTGTGTCGGGTTGGGAGGTTTTGGCCCAATTTGGCATTTTTCCTGCGGTTCCGTATGTGTGGCAGGAGTTTTTCCATCACGTGCTTCCGCTCATGGCCACCTACATGCTTTTTGTGGTCGGCAAGCCGTACCTCCTCGGTTTCTACCGCTTCCTCCGTCACGGTGCGGCCAATATGGACACTCTCATCGGTATGGGCACGCTCGCGGCGTTTCTGTACAGCGTGGTTGTTATTTCATTTGAAGACGCACTGAAACCATTCATCAATGTCGATAGTACGTATTTCGACGTGACCATCATCGTTATCACCTTCATCGCACTCGGCAAATACCTCGAAGCGCAGGCGAAGGTGAAGACGGGCGACGCCATTGAAAAACTTCTGAATTTGCAGGCAAAAACGGCGCTCGTAATCCGCGACCCCGAAGGAAAGCCAGCTTCCTACGGGGCAGGCGGCAAAGAAGTGGAGGTGCCAATAGCAGAAGTTGTGCATGGTGACTTAGTCATCGTGAAGCCCGCGGGGAGGATTCCCGTAGACGGCGTGCTCACCGAGGGCTCGTCGTACGTGGATGAGTCGATGATTACGGGAGAGCCGATGCCGGTAAAAAAGTCGGCGGGGGATACAGTGGTCGGCGGCACGCTCAATACAAGCGGCGCATTTACATTCAAGGCGACGAAGGTCGGCTCAGAAACGATGCTTGCCCGCATCGTGAAAATGGTGGAGGAGGCGCAAGGCTCCCGCGCGCCCATTCAGGCGCTCGCGGACAAGATTTCGTCCGTCTTCGTGCCCATCGTACTCGTCATCGCATTTCTCGCACTCGGCGCTTGGCTCGTCGTCGGCTCGCAGTATCTTGGTTTCGCGCAGGCGTTCGCATTTGGTCTCACCTCGTTCGTCGGAGTGCTCGTCATCGCATGTCCGTGCGCACTCGGCCTCGCGACGCCGACCGCCATCATCGTCGGTGTGGGCAAAGGCGCGAAGGAGGGCATCCTCATCAAGGATGCGGCGACACTTGAGAAGCTGCACAAAGTGAATGTCATTCTCGTCGACAAGACGGGCACGATTACGAGAGGCAAGCCGGAGCTCGCGTCGCTTCAGAATCTATCCGGTAAGAGTGATGCCGACATCATCGCCATCCTCGCATCGCTCGAAAATAAATCGGAGCACCCCATCGCGCACGCCGTCGTCACATATGCAAAAGAAAAAAACATCACGCTTCTGCCCGTGGCGCAATTTGAAAATATCAAAGGTAAGGGAATCGGCGGTGTCGTGAACGGTGTTGAATATCGCGTGGGGAGCGAGAAGCTCGCACGCGAACTTGGCGCGGAATTCGCATCACTCGAAAAAGAAACGTCCGAAGGCAAAACACCGGTCATCCTAGCTTCCGGCGGGAAGGCGCTCGCCATCGTCATGGTGGCGGACCAGGTGAAGCCAGAGGCGGTGCAGGCGGTGAAAGACCTTCATGCACTCGGTATCAAAGTGATTATGCTCACCGGCGACGATAAGAACACAGCGCGATTCATTGCGAGCTCTGTCGGCATCGACGAGGTAGTCGCGGAGGTATTGCCCGAGGACAAGCTCAACAAGATAAAAGAACTGCAAGCCGGCGGCAGCATAGTCGCGATGGCGGGAGACGGCGTGAACGACGCACCGGCGCTCGCGCAAGCCGACGTCGGTATCGCGATGGCCACGGGTACGGATGTCGCTATTGAATCCGCAGGCATCACCTTGCTTCACGGAGATATTTCAAAGCTGGTGATGGCGGTGCGTCTCTCGAAAATAACCATGCGCGGCATCAAACAAAATCTCTTCTGGGCGTTCATCTACAACATCGTCGGTATTCCGCTCGCGAGTGGTATACTGTTCCCGGTCTTCGGCTGGCTACTCAGCCCCGTATTCGCAGGCTTGGCGATGGCAGGGTCGAGCGTATCGGTGGTCGGCAATTCGCTGCGCCTCAAAACAAAAAAATTATGATGACATACCGCATACAAACTCCGCTACAGAAAATCGTCACGGCGTTCATCCTCGCGCTGTTTCTCGCGACGGTAATTTTCAGCTTCGCATCCATGATGCACGGAGAGGGGGCGGGCATGCGGGCAAACTGTCCGTTTTCCATTATAGGCGAGCCTCTGTGTCCGCAAAATTTGGCGGCGGCAGTCATGCACCACATTTCAGCATATCAATCATTCCTTGCGGGATTCGCGGGGTCCGGCACAGCGGCCGCCATCATTGCGTTGCTCTTTGCTTTATGTGTAGCTCTCTTATTTTCCGCTGGGCCGCCTGTATATAGACCACCCACACGTGTACGATATTTTTTCCATACATCACTCGCCACTCCACTCCACCGTGCGGTAATCCGTTGGCTCTCACTTTTGGAGAATAGTCCCGCCACCGTCTAGGAGCACTCAAAAAACGGATAGTTTTTTGAGTGCTCATACTCGCTTACCGGCGGGCTATTTACGTTTACTACTCCTCTAAAAAACACACACCATGAAACCAAAAACACTGTACACCACACTTGCGGTTGTTGCGGTCTTTGTCGGCCTCTTCGGTTGGAGTTATGCGGTACGTAGCAGCACGACTGCGTCCGTACAGGGTACCGACGGAGCAACGGCTCAAAAGAGTCAGCTTACCGCTGCGGAAACGCTCTTCGACTTCGGCACCATCTCGATGAAGAACGGCAACGTTACTAAAGAGTTTACGGTTACCAATCCGACGAGTGAAGACATCACCATCAAGACCGTGTTTACTTCCTGCATGTGCACGACCGCCTTTCTTGTGGGGCCGGAGGGCAGTACCAAGGGGCCGTTCCGCATGCCGGGCATGGGGTATGTCCCGCCCGCCAACGAGACCGTTGCTGCGGGCGAAAGCCGCATCGTCCGCGTCGTCTACGATCCGAATGCACACGGCCCGGCCGGTGTCGGGCGGATTGACCGGTACGTAACACTTACAGACGTGAAAGGCGGCACGCTTGTGTACGAAATTAAGGCGAACGTTACTCCTTAGTATGAAGCGAATTCTTAATGACGACGTAGAGAGAGAAAAAAACAAAAGTAGCACTTTTGTTTTTTCGAGCCGAGGAGTCAGCAAAGGTTCAGTAAGAATCTTTATCATCGGAGGGGCGGTAGCCGCATTCATTCTTGGAGTACTTGTTCTGCAATTCAATCCCGCAACTTCAACTATCATCTGGAATGCAAGCAATGGCGGAGTGTGGCTTCTGCCGCTCGTCCTCGCCTCGTCACTTCTCGACAGCGTGCATCCGTGCTCGTTCTCCATCCTCCTCATCACGATTGCGTTCCTCTTCGGGCTGCAGCTCTCGCGTCAAAAAATAATGCAGATAGGGGGCGTGTACATCGCCGGCATCTTCGCCGCGTACCTCGCGATAGGACTCGGCGCGCTCAAGGTCTTGCATCTCTTCAACACCCCGCACTTCATGGGCAAACTCGGTGCCTCACTCCTCATCGTCTTCGGCATCGTGACACTTCTGAACAGATTCTTCCCGAACATGCCCGTCAAGCTCAAGATGCCGTCCATGGTGCATCGGCCGATGGCAAAGCTCTTGGAGCGGACGTCTATCGCAGCAGCTTTCGGACTCGGCATCCTGGTCGGCATCTGCCAATTCCCGTGCATGGGCGGGCCGTACCTTATGGTCATCGGCCTCCTGCGCGATCAGGTCACATACCTCTCGGGATTCTGGTACCTGCTGCTCTACAATGTCATTCTCATCGTGCCGCTCGTTCTCGTCTTGTGGTTCTCGTCGGATAAAACGGTGGTGGACAAAATGCAGGAATGGAAACGCGACCATCTCGCACAGGTCCGTCTCATCGCCGGCATCGCGATGATACTGCTCGGTGCGCTTATTCTCTTAGTCTAATTGTATGAACGACAAAAAAACATCGCAGGAGCAATTCCTTGCAAAAATCGCCGAGCTCAAGGAGAAAAGCGGCGTTGATCTCTCGACTGGAGAAGACCTCTCGCTTGCGGTCATGAACCTCATCTCGCTCGAAGAGCACTTCTTCTTCACGGGCGTGAAGACGCACAAAGATGAGTACTTCGACACCGTCGTGGAAATACGCGAGATGCGCAAGTCGCTGCTCGCAGAACTCATGCCGCACCACGAGGGCGAAACGTGGTGCATCTCGAAGCATTTGCTCTCGACTACCATGCGCCTCGTGGAGGTCGGCAACAAGCTGCAGTCGGAGGGAAAAAAGGAGGAGGCAAAAAAGATGTTCGAGCGCGCCTACAAGGTGTACTCCATCTTCTGGGCGCTCAAGCTCAAACTTATCAGCGGCTCAACGATTAAAAATGCGGCAAAGGGCGCTACGACACTTGAAGACCTCGTGTCGAAACTCGCCGACTGCTGCGACGAATAACACATCACTATGGAACCAGAACAACACAACCAAAAGGCTCACATCCGGTCACAGTCTTCAGTCGTCAAAGACTATGCGGTGCCGATAGCAATCGTTATCGCGGGGTCGGTATTCGCGGTCTCGAATTACCTCGCGCAGACAAGTACTGCAGGGGTCGCTTCCGCTCCCCAAAACGCGGAAGTGGCTCAACTTGCGGAGGGCGTTATCCCGTCGAAGGGAGTCGAGCTTCCTGCCACATGGGGCGACCTCGGAAAGAAATTGGCCGACGCAGGAGCCATCGATCCGGACAAGATGATTGCTCTCTATGAAGATCGCGGCGGGTTCCCGTCCGAGTACAAGAAATTACTTATGCAGGAGGGCAACGGCAAGATAGTGATGACGCGGGAGAATGCGGGGTATCTCTTGAATCTGCTGTGGCCGCTTGGTCTCGCGAACAAAAATCCGATACTCGAAGATAAGACGGAAATGATGCATCCGGGGTACGGCGGCGCGGGCAACTTCTCCTCTACGGGCGGCTGGACGATAGCGAAGGGTGATGCGATGCGCCATTACAACATGCACTCTCTCATTACGCTGACCGACGAGCAGCAGCAACTCGTTGACCGCGTGGCACGCAACATCTTCCGGCCGTGCTGCGGCAATTCCGTACATTTTCCCGATTGTAATCACGGCATGGCCATGCTCGGACTGCTCGAATTGATGGCCTCACAGGGAGTGAGCGAGAAAGATATGTACAAGGCTGCGCTTGCAGTGAATTCCTACTGGTTCCCCGATACGTATCTGACCATCGCAATGTACATGCAGGGCAAGGGCGTCGCGTGGGACAAGGTATCGCCGAAGGAAATGCTCGGCGCCGGGTATTCGGGCGCGGCGGGATTCCAGAACATCTCCTCACAGGTCGTTGTCCCTTCGAGTACGGGAAGCGGAGGCGGCTGCGGCGTGGACGTCGGCGCTCCTGCCGCCGCTTCGCAAGAGCATCAACAGCAGAGTGGATGCGGTGTATAAAAAATTATCAAATAACCACAAAACAGTCCATGCATAATCACGATGACCACAAGGGAATGATGTGGATGATGATGCTCTGCTGCGCATTGCCGCTCCTCGTCCTACTTTTCTTGGCTGTAAAATGACATCAGGTAGGTGTCTATGAACGGCAGCGATAAAGGTCGAATATTATCAGCTTCAAGAAATTATCAGGGTCGATAAAGATAAATGGTATAGTTTCGCCATGATGGAATTCGATTACACTACAGAAACGCGCAAAGACTTCGACGCGGCGGTGTCGGCGGTGCAAGAGGAAATTGCGAAAGCGGGTTTCCGCGTACTCTATGTACACGATGTACACGCGACGCTCGCCGAAAAAGGATTCGATATCGAGCCGATGAAAATCGTGGAGTTTTGCGATGCGAAGTCCGCCTACGCCGTCCTCACGGCGGACCCGAAGATTGGCCTGTGCCTGCCGTGCAAGATACTCGTGTATACGAAGGGCGGCGCGACGACGCTCTCGGCCATGCGGCCGATAATATTGCCGCAGTTTTTTCCCGGAGCGCAATTAGGCGCACTACCGGAAGAAGTGGACGACCGCATCAAAGCCGTAATCGATAAATCAAGATAGCAAAAAGGTTCCTGACACTTTATTTCTCACCTTAGTTCTCGAGGGAGTAATACTAAAAGACGAGTTATACTTATTTCAAATTCCGGTATCCCCAATAGGCCAAGACTAAAAATAGAAGACTTTCTAAATAAGAAACATATATCGGTGCTTGCCAGCTACCCAAAGTCAGCGGTAGTCCGACAAATCCTCGGATTAAGTGGATTACTCCCAAGATGGCAAAAATAATCGTTGCCAATTTTATAAAGGTCTTATTCATACTGGAAGTATAGCCCGCGACCAGTCGTTTACTTTCCTAACGGAATATCTCAATGATATCCTTCGGCTTTGCTATTATGAGGCCTTTCTTTTTTGCCGTGGCGAGAACACCTGATTGGAAGAATCCGTTATCAAGCGTGACGAGATAGTTGCTGTGATTGAGCGCGGAAGCGAGAATCGGCGCATCGTTTCTGGCAACAACCTTCGCCGCGCGACGAACACTTTTCTTGTCGGGGTTTGGCAACGTCGCGACATCGGCTAGCCCGAGCAGCAAGAACAATCGAGAGAATAATTCCGGGTTGTCTCTGAATTTGCTTCCAAGAATCCCCCGCACTTCGTCGAATACGTATTCGTTGATCTGAAACGTTACCTTCTCGCGAAGTTGAGAGAGCACATAAAAACTGCCGCCACGAGAGGAAAGCAAGGCGGCAATAAGTACACTTGAATCTACGAACGCTTCCGGTTTAGGCATAGCGAGCTTTGTAGAGCTCCGAGCGTACCTTCTTCGAGGTCGATTTGACTTTTTGCCAATTTTTCTCATCAATATCAAAATCCGGCCGCTCCGCGACGGCGGTTTTCAAAAGCCGCACCTCGGCCTCAAGCTCCTGCACTCGATTTTTGACAGCTACCTTCATCATGTAGCTATTGTAGCACATTGATCTTTGATTACGAAAAGCGAGTACTTCGGTTGTCGTGCGCGAAATGGTAGGATAGTGCTTCAATGGTAAGCGCAGAACAAAAAACCTTCACCTTTCACGTAAGCGGCATGCACTGCAATGCGTGCATCCTGATGACCGAGAGCGAGCTCATGGACGTTCCGTATGTCACGAATGCGAACTCGAGCCTCGCCATCGTCGGCGGGCTCGTCCAAGGCTCGGCAGTGATATGACTATCCGGCGAAACTATTTCCTTGCTGGCAATTCGTTGCGCATAAAAGCAGAATCTCTATAAAATATGTCACAAGTTTGTTGCGATATTGATGAAATGACGAAAGATCCCGCGCGGCAGAAGGCGCTTCGTCTGGCTCTTTGGGGTGCGCTCCTCATAAATGCGGCGATGTTCATTGTTGAATTTGCGGGAGGAATACTTGGCAATTCCAGCGCGCTGCTCGCCGATTCTGCGGATATGATAAGTGACGCGTTTGTATACGGCGTGAGTCTTTGGGCTCTGGCGGAAAATCATCATATCAAAGCGCAAGTCTCGCTTGTAAAGGGAGTACTCATGGGTATCCTTGGCCTCTTTGTACTTGGAGAAGCTGTGTACAAGATACTGGTCCCATCATTGCCTGAAGCGGGGCTCATATACGTTCTTGGCTTCTTTGCTCTTATCGCGAATCTCATCACTATGCTTCTCTTGCTTCGATTCCGTAATGAGGATATTAATGTGAAATCGGCATGGCTGTGTTCAAGAAATGACGTGCTCGGCAACGCGGCTGTCATAGCGGGAGGATTTTTAGTTTTGTATTTCGGGTCCATGTGGCCGGACATAATCGTCGGAGTAAGTATTGCTTTTGTTGTTTTGTGGTCATCTGTCGGCATCATGCGAGATTCCATCCCTCACGTAAAATAGGAAACTAAGCACTCACACCTATGATTACGAAGAAACTAAAAACGATATTCGGATTTTCCATACTTTTATTTATTCTTCACGGGTTGGAAGAGTTTTTTACTCATTTTTACGACGTTGACGCTTTTGACCAAAGAATTTTCAGCATTTTCTCTAATCTTTCAATCCATGGTGCGACCTTTGCGACTTTTCAAATAATGTTCTGGTTACTTCTCACTATCTCGTTTCTCCTTATCCTGGGTGAAAAATGGCAATTCCGGGTTCTTGCGATTGCGGGGTTAATCTATATCTACGAATTGCACCACATACTTAAAGCAGTGTCGGAATGGGGTTACTATCCCGGACTTATAACCGCTCTCGGTTTCCCTTTTGTAGCGGTACTTTTCTGGAAGGAGTGGCTTAAGGTTTATAAAACGTTTAAGAATACGTAATTATTATGATGAAGACATACACATTTCACGTGAGCGGCATGCACTGTAATGCGTGCATCCTGATGACCGAGAGTGAACTCAAAGATGTTCCATATGTCACGAACGCAAAATCGAGCCTCAGCACGAACTCGGTTGAAGTGACGGGCGCTTTCGGCGGTAAAGCACCGGAGATGATTGCGGAAGAATTGACGAAGGTGCTCCGCCCGCACGGCTATACGCTCTCCGTCGAACGGATAGAAAAAAATGCGGGGTGGGGAGATTTTGCATACGCGATTCCCATCGCACTCGCCTTTATCCTCGGATTTGCCGCGCTCCAAAAAGCGGGTTTGACCAGTCTTGTCACGGGTTCAAGCGTGAACTATGGGACGGCCTTTGGCCTAGGGCTTATCGCCTCAGTTTCTTCGTGCCTCGCGATCGTCGGTGGACTTGTCCTCTCGCTCTCGGCAAGTTCCGCAAAGGAGGGGGGTACATGGCGCACGCAATCGCTCTTTCATGTGGGAAGGCTCGCGGGCTTCTTCGTGCTCGGCGGCGTCATTGGTCTCATCGGCAGCTCGTTCCATATCGGGATTACCGCCAATGTGGTGCTCGGCATCATCGTCGCGGCGGTAATGTTTATCCTCGGTGTAAATTTGCTCGACGTATTTCATTTCACCAAACGACTGCAACTCACGATGCCCGCGTGGGCCTCGCGGCACGTGGTGCGCGGGAGCAAGCATGACCACTATTTAGCACCGGTCCTCGTCGGTATCGGGACGTTTTTCCTCCCATGCGGATTTACCCAATCCATGCAGCTCTACGCGCTCACCACGGGAAGCTTCATGCAGGGGGCGATGACTATGTTCGTCTTTGCGCTCGGGACATTCCCTGTGCTCGCACTCCTTTCCTTCGGCTCGCTCAATATCGCGCACAAACCGTGGAAGGGGATATTCTTCAAGACCGCGGGTATAATCGTTATCGCTCTCGCATTATTCAACCTGCTGAATGCTCTTGCCACTGCAGGTATAATCAATCCGCTGTTCAGCATCTAATCTATGACGAAACCAATCCTCATCTCAATTTTGGTCAGCGTCGTCCTCATCGGCGGAGCCTTTTGGCTTGCCACGCAATCCTCCGGCGGCGCAGCAAGCGGGACGGCCACTATCGTGGACGGCATACAGTACGTGGATATTTCCGCGAAGGGCGGCTACTCACCGCGGGTCGTCACGGCGAAAGCCGGCGTGCCGACGGTCCTGCGCATGAAGACGAGCGGGACATTCGACTGCTCGGCGAGCTTGGTCATTCCGAAGCTCTCATACCAAAAGTTTCTTCAGCCGTCGGGCACGGAAGAGATAAGTATCCCGGGCGAGAAAGCACAAGGCACGATGCAGGGCCTCTGCTCGATGGGAATGTACAACTTCCAGATACAGTTCCTCTAATTGTGTTACGCACTGTCGCCCGCGACGAAGCCGGTGGTCCAGCAGAGTTGCAATGAATAGCCGCCCGACGGGCGGTTGATGTGCAGGATGTCGCCCGTCAGATACAGATTGCCGACGATGAGCGAGCGCATGGTGCGGGTGTCCACCTCGGTCAGAGGCACGCCGCCGTCGGAAATGACGGCGCGGTCGAGGCCCATCAATCCGGTAATGGTGAGTGGCATCGCCTTGAGCGCGTGAACGAAACGCTTACGGTCTTCCTTGCTGAAGCTGTGCGCTTTCAGTTTCGGGTCCTTAAGCTTCAACATCTCCGGAACGATTTTCGACATTCCTTTCGGCACAAGGCCAGCAAGTACATTCTTCAGGTCTTTGTTCTTGTTGGCTTCTATTGCGTCGAGTACTTTCTTCTCGAGTGCCGCAAGATCGAGCTCGGGGAAGAGGTCTATGGATGCAGTCACATCGCCCTCCTTCAGCAACTCATTGACCTCTCGTGCGCTGTTCAATATGAGCGGCCCCGAGAGCCCGAAGTGGGTGAAGAGGAGCCTGCCTTTTTTTGAGAATGCTTTTTTGCCGTCGCAATAAAAAGTGAGCTTCATCGGTTCGAGCGCAATTCCCGCGAGTGACTTGATCCACGCTTCCCGCACTTTCAATGGCACGACGGAGGGTGAAGCGGGATATACGGTGTGACTGAGAGAGATGAGCCATTTGAAGCCGTCGCCTGTGGAGCCCGTCTCCGGATGAGACATTCCGCCTGTCGCGATGATAAAATTTTCCGCTCGGTACGTACCGCCCAAGGTGACGGCTTCGGTGATGCGGTCGTTCTCGGCCTGCAATGCGACGACCGCGCTTCCCGTCCTGACCTCGACCTTCGAGTCCGCGAGATACTTTTTCAGCACGCGTGTCACATCGGGGGCGTTCTCCGTCTCGGGGAAGGCGCGTTTGCGCGCCTCGACCTTGAGCGGGAGCCCGCGTGCGGTGAAAAAGTCGAAGGTACTCCGTACGCCGAATTTTGAGAGCGGGGAATACAGGAAATCCTCGGCGGCGCCGTAGTGCTTGGCGAATGCGTGTTTGTCGAATTCGGCATTGGTGATGTTGCATCTGCCGCCGCCGGAAATATCAAGCTTCCTTCCGAGCGTGGCATTTTTCTCGAGCAAAAGGACCGACCTCCCGCGCTCTGCCGCGCGGCCCGCCGCCATCATTCCGGATGCGCCGCCGCCGATGACGATGACGTCGTATTTTTTCCCTCCCTGCATGCTCTGATGTATATCACGTTGGGGTTCGCAAAAGAATGCACGGAGGCATATGTGATAGCATGCGGGCATGCTTATCGACGAGATAATCATCCGGCTTCAGGCTGGCAACGGCGGGCGGGGTGCGGTCGCTTTCAATAAAGTGCGTCTGTCGCGCGGACCGACGGGCGGGGACGGCGGGCGCGGTGCCAACGTGTATTTTGAGGGCGTCGCGGACATCAATGCGCTCATGCCCTTCGCGGGCAAGAAAGAAATGAAGGCCGAAGACGGCCGTGACGGTCGCGGGCAATTTCTCGACGGGCGCGCGGGCGAAGACCTCGTGCTCAAGATCCCCGTCGGGACGACCGTCATGAAGGACTCGGGGTACGCGCAGGAAATGGAGCATGTCGGGCAGAGAATCCTCGCCGCGGGCGGGGGTGCGGGCGGTAAGGGGAATTTCAAATTCCGCTCTGCAATCAACACCTCACCCAAGGAATTTCAGGAAGGATTGCTGGGGGACACCGTACTCTACACACTGAAACTTCGGCTTATCGCCGACGTCGGACTGATCGGCTTGCCAAATGCGGGCAAGTCGAGCCTTCTGAACGAGCTCACCGCCGCGAAAAGCAAGGTCGCCAATTACGCCTTCACGACGCTGGAGCCGCATCTCGGCGCCTACTACGAGCTCATCATCGCGGATATTCCGGGTATCATCGAAGGAGCGTCGAGCGGCAAAGGTCTCGGCGTAAAATTTTTGAAACACATTGAGCGCACGAAGGTGTTGTTCCATCTGGTATCTGCCGAGTCCGACGACCCCGTGCAGGATTACAAAATAATCCGCGGCGAACTCAAAGCGTACGACCCGCAACTCGCGGAAAAAACGGAACACGTTTTTCTGACGAAGAGCGATCTCGTCTCTGCGGACACTCTCTCCGATAAACTCGCGGCCCTCCGGAAGGCGGGCATCCAAGCGACCCCATTTTCCGTCTTGGATAATGAGAGCCTCGGCGAAGTGAAAAAAATACTCAATAAGATAAAAGACGGGAAGCTTTCAAACAGTCCGGCGTGATTTGATTTTTCCGCGCGAGCGTGGTATCATTAGGATTACTTTTTCAGATCCTCCGCGCGCGATTGTTTTGTGCGGCCTATCCGAGGAGTCACCGCATGAACTTTCCCTCGAAAACATATCAGAAGAACGGTCGATGGGTGGAGAAGCCGAGTACGACGGTGGTCTCGATTTGCATCTGCAAAAATAAATATATTAAAACCCGCGACAAGCAGACGCGCTGCCTGCGCTGCATCGGCCTAGCAATAGCCGTCGCGAAAAAGAACGGCGGATTGCCGCTCGCGTAATTTCGTAGTATCATGCACACACGTGCCTCGGCAACGAGGCATTTTGCATTCAGTCGGAAAAATCATGGAATTGGATGCAGTTCGAGGCGCGGATGAGGATGCGCACCGAGCTGTATGACAATACAGTGAGGGAGCACCGGAATCTGCAACGAAGAAATGCGCCAATTACATCATTTTTACTATGGAAATTAGAAATATTGCAATTATAGCTCACGTCGACCACGGGAAGACCACGCTTACCGATGCGCTTTTGCGGCAGACGGGCGTCGCCGAGGAGGGCGTGTCTATGGACTCGAACGCGCTCGAGCTCGAGCGCGGGATTACCATCTATTCGAAGAATGCGGCCATTTTCTATCGGGACACCAAGATAAATATCGTCGATACCCCCGGCCACGCGGACTTCGGTTCGGAGGTGGAGCGGGTGCTCCGCAGTATCGACTCCGTCCTCTTGGTCGTGGATGCCCAAGAGGGTCCGATGCCGCAGACGCGCTTTGTATTGAAGAAATCGCTTGAGCTGGGGCTCAAACCAATCGTGGTCATCAACAAAATAGACAAGCCCGCGGCCGACCCCGCGCGTACCGAAGAGCAGGTCTTGGAACTTTTCCTCGAACTCGGGGCAAGTGACGCACAGGCGGATTTTCCCATCATCTATACCATAGGACGGCAGGGCATCGCGAAGCGCAAGCTGACAGACGAGTCTCCGGACCTCACGCCGCTTCTTGAAATGATACTCGCGCACGTCCCTCCCGCGTCATCCGACGCACTTTCCGCAAAACCCTTGCGCACACAGCCATTCAATCTGGGGTACGACAACTTTCTCGGACGGCTCGCGGTCGCACGCGTGTACGAAGGGACGCTGAAGACGGGAGAGAACGTGTTCGTGAAAAAGCCGAGCGGAGAGACGCGGCCGGGGAAGATAACGAAAATGTACACGTTCAAAGGTCTTAAGAAAGTGGATACCAACGAAATAATCGCGGGAGACATTGCCATGATCGCGGGGTTGTCCGACATTTATATCGGCGAGACCATCACGACCGCCGCGGATACCGCGCCGCTTCCGGCAATCGATGTCGACCCGCCGACTATTACGCTCAACTTTCTCGTCAACAATTCGCCGTTCGCGGGCCGCGAAGGAAAGTTCGTTACGTCGCGCCAGATACGGGAGCGACTTGAGCGCGAGCTTGAGGTCAATGTGGGGCTTCGCGTCGAGCTCGACTCCACCGAGACGTTTAAGGTCTCCGGCCGCGGCGAGCTACACATCGCGATCCTGCTCGAGAATATGCGCCGCGAGGGCTACGAAATGCAGGTCTCCCAGCCGCAGGTTATTTTCCGTGAGGAGGAAGGTCAAAAGCTTGAACCATTCGAAGAGGTCATCGTCGACACGCCGCAGGTATATCAGGGGGCCATCATCGAGCGCCTCGGTGTCCGCAAATTCGTGATGAAAGATCTCAAAGTCCACGACGGTCATTCAGGCGCCGCGCGCGCGCAAGTGCGGCTCACCTTTGAAGGTCCGACGCGCGGGCTCCTCGGTTACCGCAACCAATTCGTGCTCGACACAAAAGGCGAGGGTATACTTTCCTCGCGCGTTGTTGGTTTCAATCCGTACGCGGGGGAGATCAAGAAGCGCGCGGTCGGCTCCATGATATCGATGGCAAGCGGCAAGGCGCTCGGCTTCTCACTGTGGAACCTGCAGGACCGCGGCGTGCTTTACATCGGCCCCGCCGTCGAGGTCTACGAAGGTCAGGTCATCGGCAACACCTCGAAGGGCGAGGAGATGACGGTGAATCCGACAAAGGGCAAACAGCTCTCCAACATGCGCTCGAGCGGTGCCGACGAGGCCATCAATCTCATTCCGCCGTTCGCGCTCACTATCGAGCGCGGGCTTGAAGTGATGGCGGAAGATGAGTACCTCGAGATCACCCCGACGAGTGTCCGCCTGCGCAAACAATCTCTCACGGAGATCGAACGCTCCCGTGTACGCAGGAAGGAGTAGCCTGCGGGTTAACGCGATACTGACAATTTCCGCCTAGGCTGATTTTGTAAGTATTTGCCTTCGTATTAAAAATATGGTATCATCAAACAAATGAATTCGGTTTCTCCTCCGCAAATGTCGGAGCATACATTCAACGGTCTCGGCATCGCGCCGAAGATTCTTGACGTGCTGACCAAGCTCGGCTTCACCGTGCCGACCCCCATTCAATATCAGGCAATCCCGACGGGCGTCGAAGGAAAGGACGTCATCGGCGTCGCGCAGACCGGAACGGGCAAGACGCTCGCGTTTGGGATACCAATGATACAGCGCCTGACGGGCGGGGAGGGCAAGGGACTCGTCATCCTTCCGACCCGCGAATTGGCCCTTCAGGTGGAAGAAACACTGCAACAGGTAGGGAAGTCGCTTGGGCTCAAGACCGTGGTCCTTATCGGAGGCGCTTCAATGGGACCGCAGATGTCGGGGCTTCGTCGCGATCCGCACATCGTCATCGCGACGCCGGGGCGGCTCCTCGACCACCTTGAACAAAAGACCATCCGGCTCGACCACGTGGCTATCCTCGTCCTCGACGAGGCCGACCGCATGCTCGACATGGGATTCTGGCCGCAGATTAAGCGCATCATCACTCTCGTGCCAACGGCGCGACAGACGATGCTTTTTTCCGCCACGCTCTCAAAAGAGATAATGGAATTGGCGACGCGGCAGATGAAGCTGCCGACACGTATTGAAGTCGCTCCTTCGGGGACTACCTCGGAGCGCGTGAGCCAGGAATTTTTCATCGTGCGCAAGGACGAAAAATTGCGCCTGCTCGAAAAGATCCTCGGTGATTACCGCGGCTCGACGCTCGTCTTTTCGCGTACCAAGCACGGCGCAAAAAAGATTCTCGGCAGCGTCCGCGCGATGGGACACAGCGCCGCCGAAATTCATGGCAACCGCTCGCTCGGTCAGCGGCGCGAGGCTCTCGAAGGATTTAAAACAGGGCGCTATCGCGTCTTGGTGGCGACCGACATCGCTTCGCGCGGCATCGATGTCAAAGGCATCGAGCTTGTGGTGAATTACGATTTGCCGATGGACGCCTCTGATTACGTGCACCGCATCGGACGCACGGCCCGCGCGGGCGCCGACGGACACGCGATATCGTTCGCGATGCCGGACCAAAGGCGCGAGATGCGCGACATTGAGCGCCTCATCAGAAAAACCCTCCCCATTTCATCCTTACCTATCTTGCCGCCCGCCCGCGCGGGCCAGCATGTGGAAGCCGACAGGCCGCGAACGTTCAGAAGGGGAGCGCCTCCGCGCCGCAGTTTCCAAAGCGGAGGATACTCGCGCCGCCCCGCGGGCGGACGAGCGCCCCGCCGCAGTTTTCGATAGAGGCTCACATGCCTCATTCCTACAATTTCCGCCTAGGCGTAAATTGTCAGACTGTAACGCACGCATTGCGTTTGCGCGGAGCGCGGTGCTATATTTGACGCACCGACGCCACAACCATGAACGCACTCAAACATACCATTCCCGCCCTTGCGATACTTCCGCTCCTACTTCTCCCCGTATTCGCGAGCGCCGCAGAGATACACATTCTTCCTTCGGGAGAGTTTTCGGTTAAAGGCCTCTCGGTCTTTCAAAAATCCGGCTCAAATCTCTTTACCCGCGCCTCATGGGGCAACACGTTCATTCGCGTCATCGTTCTCGTAAACTCCTCGACCGCCATCGTAAAAAATTACGGGGAAAAGGCGACCGTCGACGACATCAAGGAAGGCCAGATACTCGATGTCGACGGCACGCTCGCGGCGAGCGGTGACAACATGGTCGTCAACGCGACGCGCGTCCGCAACACCTCGCTTCTGCGCGAATCCAAGACCATCTCCGGTGTCGTGCGGAGCATCGATAGCGGAGCATTAAGCATCGTCGTGCCCAACACACTCTTCGGCACGACGACTGTCAGTATCGGAGCCTCGGTCCCCATCAAGAAAGGCGCGCGTACGATATCCTTCGGCGACATTGCGGTGGGCGACAAGGTTGTCTCGGTTTCCGGCACGTATGATTACCAGACGGGTCTTTTGACCGCGACGACGCTCGAAATTTTCCAAGACAAGACTATGTTCAAGGCGCGCAACTTTGAGGGGACGCTCAAGAGTATCTCCGCGACGACGCTCCCTGCAACGCTCGTCGTCACGGTCGGAGGTACCGACTACTCCGTCTACCTCGCAAAAACGGCAAAGGTGCTGAAGAAAAACAGAGGCGCGGCAACACTCGGGCGATTCGTCGTGGACGACACCGTCCGCTTCTACGGGGCGGTCAGGCAGACCGCGTTCACGGAAATCGACGCTGAAATCGTACGCGACCTCAACTTCTGATACATCTTTCATGAACCCCGTTCGCTTGATACTCACGGGCGGCACCATCGACTCGGCGGAGCCGTACCGTTCGGATATAAAATCGACATTCCCTTCGGGGACACACATTCCCGAAATGCTTGAGCAAGCGCGAGTAAAGAGCGGCGTCGTTGTCGACGTTCTCATGCTCAAGGACTCCAACGACATAACCGAAGAGGATAGGCATCTGCTCCTCGAACGGTGCCGTGAGATGCCGGAAGAGCGCGCCGTTGTTACGCATGGTACCGACACCATGGCAGATACGGCGCGATTCCTCGGGGAGAGAATAAAGGATAAGACTATCGTTATGACGGGCGCGATGACGCCGTTCGTCATGGAGCGCTCCGATTCGCTCTTCAACCTTGGTTTCGCCGTCGCGAGCGCGCAGAACCTCCCGAAAGGCGTGTACGTGGCGATGAACGGGCGGATATTTGATTGGGATAACGTGCGGAAAAATAGGGAAATCGGGATGTTCGAGGAGCTCAAGAGTTAAAGCAGGCTTGGTATACAATGGCACTATGTCAATGAATTTCGGGGAAGCGGCTACACCGGGGCCTGAAGCAGTACAGATTCCGAGGTGGCAAAAGGACCTTGGCCTGAAGCCTGACGATCCGGCGATCCCCCAGCTGACGGCGATATCAAAACATTTTCAAGGCCTGCAATTGCCGCCGTTTTTTCAATCGCGCGCACGACTTGCGGCGCTTACTCCCTCCCGCTTGTTGACGGACCGAGAACAAGCGGAACTCTTGCAGGCCCAATCCTCGCCGACATGGGCTTTACGAGAGTCTCCGGAAAATCCGGACTTCAGATATGGAGTTAATTACTTTTTTGGGCAAAACAAAGGACAACCACAGTCAATTCCCCAGAACGCGCTCGCAGCCCGGTTTCAGGAGGTTGAGCAGGGCGTGGAGTTATGGCGAATAATGAAATCGGTTGCTTTTTCAACCCTGGATAAAAAAATTGTTATCGCACATGTTCGGGGAGATAGTGAGGTTGATATGGCGATGCTCGCCAGTAGGGTGGGAGTCAACGAGACCAATCTAACCAAAGCGGATGTGAGCACTCTTGGCGTAGAATATGGGACGGTTAATCCTTTCATCCCCGCATCGGAACAAGTGGAGCACGTGTTCGATAGAGATCTCGTTGACGGCAAAGAGTATCCTTGCGACGATATTGTTTTTACGAGTCCGGGAGACCCGCGATTTTATGTGGGGTTTGACGTTAAACGCTACGTCCGGGCCATTTCTCAAATGACCGCAACGATGGCCACTGTTGGGATAAGCAAAAAAATCGAGCCCGAAAAACAACGCGTCGTCGCTCGCCGTCCCATTACCATCCTCGGCGGCGACAGCACCGGCGACACCGCAAATTTCAAGAAGCAAGTTGCATCTTCCGTTACGGAGTCTCTTGGGAAACATGACGCATATTTCGGTGACCGGTCGTTGCCAATTATTGATGCGAAGTCAGACCCCGCCTTCGCGGGTTCCATTAATACGGACGTATACGGCGAAACGTTGAAAGACCATGTCGCAGACGTTGCGGACGAGCTTAAGAGCGCCCTTGCACACGAGGGACCTCGTCCCCTCGTCGCCTTTAGTTCCAGGGCGATGGACGGGGTTGGCGGTCCGATGTTGCGGCAGGTAGAGGGAATCGAATACATCGGCTCGCAGGAAGCCCTGGCACAGATACTGGATGCACTTGCAAAGCAAAACGTTGGGATTTCCCGCGACATACTACTGGGACTGCCTTCCGCATATGACAAGGAACGCTCGGCGTTTGCCGGTAGTATTTTGGACAACGCCCTGCCAGTCAACGTAAACGTGCGAAGGTCAATCCAGGAACTTGTTCAGGATTGTAAAAAAAGAGAGGGAAGCCCGGAAAAGTTCTTTAAGAATATTATTGATGCGGTGCTACGTCAGGCCACCAAAGGACAGATAGATACGTTAAAAAATGAGAATGTAGCGGTAATTCTCGGCGCTTCCGAATTGGAAAGCTTTGCAGGCGCATTGGAAGATTTTGCAAATGCAAATGAAAAGATACGGGCAACGTTCGCAGTTATCAAATCAAATGACCCGACGACCATCGCAGCAGAGGTCGCAAAGACCCCTGATAAGATACGCCTCATTCTCATCCAGCCCGGCCAAGCCGTGGCGGATATGATTGCACAAAAGACGCTTGGGCTGGAGTCGTAAGCAGAAAGTTGACTTTTTTCGTTGGGGAGACCAGAGTGCAGAGAGTTTTGGGGTTATCGGCTCGTGGGAGTCGATGATGCACCAAAGCGGTGGCCAGACATCGGAGAGAGTCATGCGGAAGATAAGCGCCCGTGAGGGGATCAACAGACTGAAAGTGGTCGTGAAAAAATTCGGCGTGGAAGGCACTGATCCGATCGAACTAAACGGCATAGCTGATCGCCAATTTAAAGCCGCATGGGGCAAGATCCGCGCGACAAATGACCGCGGCTGCCACAAGCGGGTCTTGGATGAGGTCAGGCAAGTTTGCAAGGACCTCGGCTTATCGACTGGCGCGCACGGCCTTTACGGAACCTTGCTGGGAGATGCGAGCACGGCGTTCGTGTTCGATTATCTCGGCGCTCGCGCGTGGGCCGAACCAGCGGAAGAGGTGGCGGACTGAAGACCGTCGTTGCACAAGAGCCAACTGGGCAAATGCGTCTACCGCAAACATAACTCCGGAGGGGCATGCCCCTCCGGAGTTGAAGATTTTTGGGGCTGTCAGATTTGACACTTTGACAAAGTGTTTTGTACTTGATACCGTACTTGATTAC
>JBBUAA010000061.1:0-22104 GCA_038061075.1 Patescibacteria group bacterium
TTTGATACCCCAGCATGACGACATACCTCGTCAGCTTGCTGCGAGGTAGTTGATTTTGTATTCGCTTCAATGTTGTCGATCATTAGGACTGGTTTACCTGCATCACTGCCGATGTAGCACCACGCGGCCGCAACGGGAATCGGCTTTTTCGGGTCAGTAGTATCTGCGGCAACGACAATTTGCATTCCCAAATCAGTGAGGTAATCGCTTATCGGACTTCTGTCGCCGTGCACGTCATCGGAGTCGATTCGCACGCAACAATCTGTCTGATTACCGATATAAAGAGCGGTGTAAGGATTCCTATCCGAAACGCCGATGGTGATTTCTCTCCCGTTCAAGCTCCCGCTCTCTGAGTTTTCTGAAAACGCCTCATTGATTGCACGACGGTCTTCTTCCAAGTGGTCTTTCAACATCGCCATGGCGTCTGAATAATTTGCCTGCATATCCTTGTCGGAGACGACATGAGAAATCAAAAGTATCGCTTCGTCTGTTCTATCGAGCAGAGACACGAGCGCTTCGGCGATATGCTTATCGAGTTGCTTTAATTGAGACAACGTTTTTCTTTCAGGCTTGGCCTTATGGACCTCGATGAGCGCATCGCGCTTGGCAATTTTCCGGTCGAGGTCTTTTTTAGAAACAAGGGAAGCATCTATTCGACCTTGAAATACATCACGGACTTTCGGCGCCCGATATTGCTCAATCGCTGATTGTATGCTCGCAAGCCCTTTCTTTATGCTCGGTATTTTTTCGCTCGTTTTTGAGTCGCCGTTTTCTTCGGCTGATGCGAGCCCTAGTTCGGCCACCTTCTTTTTCTGCCTCAGCGCCGATAATTTTTCGTCTTCGAGCTCGGGGATGGGGCTATCCAGCAGTTCCGTAGGAAGTTCCCGTATGAAAGCAAGCGTCCGCGTATGAAATTCCGGAATTGATGTTGCAAGAACGCGATCGATAGGGGTAGAACATTTCAGGGTTTGCAATGGCAATTCTTCGCCCGATTGAAGTACGAATGATTCCGTTTCACCATACCCAAGCCATTTTTCAGTCGGGATGCCAGCCGCCCCCAAGACAGAAAGTATTTGAGGGTTATTTTTGTAGTCTCTTTGGCTGTCGATCTGGCTCTTGCGAACATCATCGGAAAATAAGGTCAGCGAATTTTTCGGGAGCGACGATTGATGGAGGAGCCGTACATTTTCTTTTGACGGTTCGTCCAGATAGGACAGCGCCTTGAAAAGACGTCGGGCGTAGCGTGGATTGAGAATAAAATTTCCGGCGAGACGGGGAGCCAACTTAAATTCATCAAGCGCACTTTCAAACGGAGTTTTCACCCCCAACGTAGCGTCATAATCGGCATAGAAATCCAAGGAAACCAGAAAGGCTTGCGAGAGGGGAACCGTTGGGGCGAGTCGATTGAATTCGCTGATTTTTTCATTGAGTGCCGCATGATTCTGGATGACGATCTTCAAGGTTGCATCGTTAGGGAGTTTAGCGCTTTCTTGCGCGAGAAATTCCCGCATTAGCATCGGGCTGTTTGATCGAGTGGCAAAAAAAGTGAAGAGCTTATCGCTGTCGACACTGCTCAAGCTGTATACTTCCGCTATTTTCTCTATGCTTATCCCCTTCATTATCATGGCCGGAAGAATCTCGTTGAGATCGATCTCCTTCATGTCCCGGAAGATATACCAATCCGCACCGTTTCTTAAAGCAATTTGTGCTACATCATTCGGATTAACCCCTTTGAACCTGCTAAGATTTGAAAACACCTTCTCCATATGGAACGAGCGCATCAGCCAATATGCGGCCTCCGCGCCGGGAGCGTCGAACATCTCAATATTATCAAGGAGGACCTGCGCGGCTTTCATCCCGCCCCCTGCAAGGCTCAATGCGAGCCTAGAATCCGGTTTTTCGACCTTCGCAAGATTGTCGGCTATTAGTTCAGGGTCTATCTTACTTGCTATCGCGAAGGCGAGAGCGTTCTCGAGTTTTGGAAGCTTATCAACGATCTCTTTTACCGCTGATCCCGTGCTATGGCTCGGAACTAGTTCCATCAATCTGGCTAGAGTTGTCTGTTTTAATTTAGTTGGGTCGAGGCCGTTTTTAGGGTCTACGAGAGCACCCAATACGAGCATTGCGCATCCGTAAGCTGTGTAACCGGGTTCGATGATGGTACGAACGGTCGCATCGACATCCACGTTTGTAAGTCGAGGTAAATTGTACAAAATGCTCCACTCAGAACCTCTTCGGAGAAGTTCGGTCAGCACTATATTTTGATTTACGTTCGGAAAGTCGACTGGAATGTTGACGAGGTCTTTATGTTTTTTTTCGGCATCCATCACGGCCTCGACGCATGCCGAGGCGTCGAGTTCCTCTTGGGCCTGCGCCTGCGGTGCGACGGCATCCTCATGGCCCAGCTTGCGCACGCCGCCCAATTCAATCTTACCGTCGGGCATAGTTGTTCTCATTCTATACCGTTCTTTTTTTGCTACAATCAAGGCATGTCCTGGGCATCACGGAGGCGGACGAGTTACCTCTTGGGAGTGCTCCTTTTCTTCGCAGTCGTCATCGGCATCCCCGCGGCACTCTGGCTCTACGAGCCGCCCGCGTGTTTCGACAGCAAGCAAAATCAAGGGGAGACGGCCATCGACAAGGGCGGCCCGTGCCGCATCCTCGACGAGCGCGCGCTCATCCCGCATTCGACCTTATGGTCACGCGCGCTCTTAGTACGCGGAGGGAATTACAACGCAATCGCGTACATCGAAAATCCCAACAAAGAGGCGGGCGTCCGCGCCGTCAGCTACCACTTCGGCCTGTACGACCAGCGCAACATTCTTATCGCCGAGCGCACAGGGACCACCTTCATCATGCCGGGCGGCGTCACACCCGTGTTCGAAGGCTCTATCAATACCGGCAATCGACCGGTCGCGCATACCTATTTTGAATTGACCGGAATCCCCGTGTGGGAGCGCATGACCAACGCCGCCGGCGTTCTCTCCATCAGCAACAAAGTCATGTCGTCCACCGCCTCGGTACCGCGACTCGCCGCTATGGTCGAAAACACCTCGGTCGCGAGCGTCATCACTCCGTCATTCGCGGCCGTAGTATTCGATCCTGCCGGCAACGCGTTCGCCTCCTCGGCGACCACGCTCGACCGTCTGGCACCGGGGGAGAAACGCGAAATCGTGTTCACATGGCCGGACCCGTTCCCGACCGCGGTCGGACGCATCGACATCCTGCCCCTCCTCCCTCCGGCACCCGCCCCCGCCGGCTAGCGCCATGATATATCGTCTAAAACAGGCCGCGGATTTTGGTATCCGCCCCTTCGCTCATATCGACTGGTTCCTGTTTGCCGCGGCGCTCGCCATCGCGCTCCTCGGCCTCGTCACCATGCATTCCTTCGCGAGCGACCAAGACGTATTTTTCGACAAACAAATCGTCTGGGTAGCGGTAGCGGTCGTCGTCTTCTTCATCGCGAGCATCCCCGAATACACGTTCCTGCGCCGCACGCCGGTCGTGGTCGGCGTCTACAGCGTTGTGGTCGTGCTCTTGGCAACGGTCTTTATCTTCGGCGCGGTCGTAAAAGGCGCGCAAAGCCGTTTTGACCTCGGTCTTTTCGCGGTACAGCCCTCCGACTTGGCACAACTCGCGCTCATCATCGTCTTGGCGAAATACTTTGCGCGCCGGCACGTGGAAATCGCGCACATCCGGCACATTTTGGTCTCCGGCGGCTACGCGTTCCTCATCACCCTTCTCGTTTTCCTCCAACCCGACTTCGGCGGCGCCATCATCATCGCCGCCATGTGGCTCGGCATGACGCTCGTCGCGGGCATCTCCTTCAAACATCTCGCGGCGCTCTTTCTCACCGGCGCGATACTCGCGGGCGGATTGTGGAATCTCGGTCTTGAGCAATATCAGAAGCAACGCATCCTCACGTTCCTCCATCCGCTCGCCGACATTCAGGGCGCGGGCTACAACGCCTACCAATCCACCGTCGCCATCGGCTCCGGCGGCCTCACGGGAAAAGGCATCGGCTTCGGGACGCAATCCAAGCTCCGCTTCCTCCCCGAATACCAGACCGACTTCATTTTCGCCGCCTACGCCGAGGAATGGGGATTCATCGGCATCGTCCTTTTATTCGGCCTCTACGCGCTCGTCATCCTGCGCACGCTCGCCATCGCAGCGCACGGCAGCGATAATTTCGCCGTCCTCTTCGGCACAGGCGTCACCATCATGTTCGCGAGCCATTTCGCCGTGCACGTCGGGATGAACATGGGACTCCTCCCCGTCACGGGCACCACGACGCCCTTCATGAGCTACGGCGGCTCGCACGTCGTCACCGAATTCCTCGCACTCGGCATCCTCATGGGCATGCGCCGCCACGCGCGGCCCCTCCCTTCCGCGCGCGACCGGACCGAATTAGTAGGCGCGGTTTAGTACCACGCGCCGATAGACGTGCCGAAAGCCGTGTGCAAGTGATGTAGACAAAAATGTCCCCACACCCAGCCGCAGTTTGCCTCGGCAAACTGCGGCGGCGCTATACTGACCGCATGCGAGGTCGTTTCTACACACTCCTATTTCTTGCGGTTTTTACGCCATTTTTTGCAGCCGTTTACCCCGAGCTTGCTCGAGGGGCCACCTGCCCCACCCTCTCCCTCGGCTCCACCGGCGCTTCGGTGACCGCAGTTCAAAAAGTTTTGTACGGTGCGTACCAAGGTTTTCCGACACCCACGGGATACTTCGGCTCCATCACCGCAGCCGCAGTGAAGCAGTGGCAGGGTGAACACAACATTGAGGCGCTCGGCATCGTCGGTCCGAAGACGGCCGCCGCAATGAGATTGACCCTCTGTTCGACCGCAACAACGAAGACCCCTGCGACCGTCTCCACCACACCGCCAAACTCGTCTTCCATCGCCGCCCTCATCCAAACCCTCCTCGCGCAAGTGAAGATACTGCAGGAAAAGCTCGCGGCGCTCATCGCCGCGTCGTCTACTCCCGTGCCGGTTGCGACGACGACTGTTCCCATCGTACTAGGCGCTACCTGCACCCCGCTTTCTTCCCAAGCACAAACGCTCGCATGCCCCGCCGGCCAAACGGGGAATATCATGCAAACGCGTACATCATCATGTGCAGGAGGGGCGGCGGCTCCCGCTTGGGGATCATGGACGACAACGGCAAATAGTTGCTCGTCTCCCGGAGGGACAGCCTCCTGCCTTCTCGACAGCGTCACGGTCGCCCACGGCGCGTCCAAAACATTCTTCACTGCATCCACCGTTTCGTCCGGACAAACCTGCACCGGCCAATCGCGAACCTGCACCAACGGCACACTCTCCGGAAACAGTTCCTACCAATATTCCTCTTGTACGTCGTCAGCAACCCAGTCCTGTATTTTTAACGGGCAAACGGTGGCGCACGGGGCATCGGTTACCGCATATCAGACATCGTCCGTGCCGTATGGCAGTCAATGCATGAGCGAAAGCCGCACCTGCAACAACGGCACATTGAGCGGGCAGTATGCCAATCCTTCATGCAGCGTCGCGCCGCCTCCTTCGATATCGTCCGGATACGTTGCGCCAACAAGCAAATTAGGTTTTTTGAGCGAACTGGGCGATCCGCTTACCGGTGATGCCACGTACCAGAACCTCGTCGGTCTCGGTTTCTCCGCGCGGGAGTACAACATCTTCTGGTCGGGCTTCGAAAGCGGGGGACCCGTGTCATCGCTCACCCCTCTCCAGTGTCCGGTCGGTACGATATTAGTGCCGGCAAACGAGTCGGAACGCGTGACGAAGGGGTACCACCGCTACCGATGCCTGCAGACAGGCACGATAGATCATTTCGACCGTCTTCTGAAGCAGGACGCAAGGTACGGTTTGCAATCGGTCGCCATCCTGTGGTCGGCGCCGTCCGTCTACCGATACTCCGGCTGCACCGGTGGGCCAAACGGCGGAAGCACGCTCTACGACGGTTGCGTGCCGCGCGATGACGCGATGGACGATTGGGAAGACTACGTCAACTTCCTCGCCGCGCGCTACAACGGCGGAGCGTACGGCAAGATATACCACTACATTATCTGGAATGAGAACTCGAATAGTCTGTGGTTCGACTACAGTCCTGTCGTTCGCAACCGCGGTGTTCAATCGCAGGAGGATATAAACAAGTCTGTCCAAAAGTACGCCGATATGCTCCGCCGCGCGTACGCCGCTATCGCTCGGCACGATACGGGGGTTGTTCTGGATGTCTCGACCTTACAGTCGTGGACGCCGCCACCCGTCGGCACAAACGAGGTTTCAGACTTCGGCACGAAGACGCTCCTTGACGGTCTCTGGAATATCCTCGGCACATCTATTGATTGGAGTCTTGCGGTACACCCGTACGGAGAACCGATAGAACTTCCGCTCACGTCCGCATATGTGTTCAGTAATCTTTCGCAGGTCGCCGACTACATGGCGCAGAAGCTTCGCGAGCGCGGCATCACTGATACACAAAATCACCCACAGGCGTGGATGATAGCGAGCGAACAGCTGCCATTCGATCCGAATATCACGGACGGCGCGTACCGGGCGCGAAACATGTGCATTGCGTACGATTACGCGCTCAAAACGCCGGGCCTGACGACGGTCACCAATTCGTACACCTCCGATTCGAGATACTGGTATATCCCGGGGACGGTGCTGCCTGATTTCAGCAACATCTCGTCGGTACCCACGGGGCAGGCCGTTATGGCGATGAGTCCGGGCGTGTGGGGGAAGAACGACACGAATTACTGTTGCGTGAACGCGGGCGTGGGATGCCTGCATGGCACACGAGTATCCGGTTCTGGGTTCAGCGGCGCACAATCGAATGACGTGCTGAACGGGTGGCCTGTCGAGAATCTTATTGACGGCCGTGCCGGCACCCCATACAGCAGCACTGCGTTCGCGAGCAGCACCAACGACAGGGGAACCTTTGTGGCCGCGTGGTTCAAGAACGCTCCGATATCGATGTCGTCAATCACACTTTTTGCGCGCATGTATAATGGCGCACCGGTCAACTTCCCGCAGAAATACTCCATCGCGCTCACATCGCCGGACAATTCCCAGTGGCTCCCCGTCGGAGAGTTCACGACGCAGCCGGACGGCAGCGGCACCGCGCATATCACGCTCAGTCAAACGTATTCGACGCAGGGAATATACATTCAGCCGATAACGCTCGGTGCCGACCCCGGCGGCGGCTACTATTTCCAATTGGGCGAGATTGAAGTGCGGTAGCTTTGGCGCGGTTTAGCCTGCCTGCGCAGGCAGGTACAGCGCAGCGGTTTGTTTGGCCATCCGCTCAAGCGAAAATTCCTGCATATCTTTCGCATCCAATATTTCGCCGACGCCGCCGACGCGATTGGCGACGATGGGAAGACCCGCGGCCTTTGCTTCAAGGAGTACGTAGGGGAGGCCTTCTTTGAGAGAGGGGAGCGCGAAGGTGTCGAATCCCTTAAGGACCTCATGCGTAGGAATGAAGCCGAACAATTTCACGCGGTCACCCAAGCTGTACTCTTTTATTTTCTTTTCCAACATGGGACGCAGTTCGCCTTCGCCGATAATAGCGACATACATGTCAGGCTTGTGTTTTGCTTCCTCAATCAGCGCCTGCTGATTTTTGTTTTTATTGAGCTCACCGATAGTGCCGGTAATGTTTACGTTTGCAGGGAAAGCGCGACGGATTATGTCTCCCGTACCCAACGGCATGTTGAGGTCGATACCGTTGTAAATGCGCACCGCCTTACCGGAAACGAAAGGCATCCGTTGGGCCGTCCTCACATCGTAGTCGCACACACAAATAACCACATGTGAGAGCAGCGCGGTGAGCCAGGAGATTTTCCATATAAGCACTTTCGCTAAGACACTTCGGCTTTCCTTAAACGGCCATCCGTGCGCGGTAAATAATATGTTCGGCACGCCTGCGAGCCGTGCCGCGAGCGCACCGAGCGCGGCAGCTTTCGAACTATTGAGATGCACCACATCCGGCCTTATTTCCCGAATGCATTTGAGTATCGCGAAAAAACTTTTGACATCGGAAATAACGGCAACATCGCGACCGAGAGAGGGAAGTTGGCGCGTCTCGATTTTTGCCGCCGCGAGCTCTTCGGCAAGTTTACCGCGCTCCCCGTACGCCACCGTAACTCCGAAGTCTGACTTCGGAAGATTCGTCGCGAGGTCATACACGTACTTTTGCGCGCCCCCCCACGTCGCTTTAGTGATGAAGAATAAAACCTTTTTGCGGGGCATAGTATTTTTTAGGCCCTTGTTTTAAGCCACATTTGGTGTAATGATACCCGATATGTCGCTTGTCCCCAAGCGTGAATACCTCCTGCTCTTTGCGGGGGATGTACTCGTGTTCGTGCTCTCCTTGTGGTTTACGCTCGCGGTCCGCTATTTCGAATTCCCGAGCAGGGAACTGTTCGTGAAGCATCTCGTACCGTTCTCGCTCCTTTTCGTCGCGTGGGCAGTCGTCTTTTTCCTCGCCGGCCTCTACGGCAAGCACACACGCCTTTTCAGAAGCCGCCTTTCCTCGACGCTCCTTTCGACGCAGATAGTCAATGTCTCTCTCGCGGCACTCTTTTTCTTTTTCATACCCGCCTTCGGCCTTTCGCCGAAGACCATCCTCGTCCTCTATCTCATCATCTCATTCCTGCTCGTCTATCTCTGGCGCGTCGCGCTCTTCCCGAAAATGCCTCGCCCGCTTCGCGGGCGCAAACCGCGGGGCATCCTCATCGCGTCGGGCCCCGATGCGCTCGCGCTCGCGGCGGAGGTAGCGGGTGACACGCGGTATCCGTTCAAATTCGAGCAGGTCATCGACACCGCGCGCGCGCCGTCCTACGAGGTCATCCAGCAAGCGTGCCGCCTCGCGGAGGAGGACGACATGACCTTTCTCGTCGTGGATTTTTCCGACAAGGCATTCGTTGCGGCGCGGCCCATCATCTACGGCGCCGCATTCCACAAACGCCGTTTCGCCATCATCGACATCATCGATCTCTATCAGGAAGTGTTCGACCGCGTCCCGCTCTCCTTGGTCAAGTATGAGTGGGTCCTCGCGAGCGTTTCCGCATCGCGTATCTACGAGGGGCTGAAGCGCAGTATTGATATCATCGGCGCCCTCTGTATCGGCACCGCATCGCTCATTGCGTATCCATTTGTCGCGCTCGCCATCAAGCTCGACGACGGCGGGCCCGTCTTCATCACGCAGCATCGCGTCGGCAGATACGAGGAGCCCATCCGTGTCGTAAAATTCCGCAGCATGAGCGGCAACGACGAGGGTGAGTACGGCAGGAGCGGGAAGACCAAGCTCACCGTCACGCGCGTCGGCGCGTGGCTGCGGGTGTTGCGCATCGATGAATTCCCCCAGCTCTGGAGCGTCCTTTGCGGCGACCTCTCGCTCGTCGGTCCGCGCCCCGAGCTTCCGGCGCTTGCGGCCGAGTACAGCGCGCGCATTCCGTACTACAACGCGCGCTACCTCGTTAGCCCGGGGCTTACCGGCTGGGCCCAGCTCAAGCACGACCGCGACCCGCATCACGGCACCGACATCGCGGAGACCAAGCACAAACTCTCCTTCGACCTCTACTACCTCCGGCACCGCTCGCTTTTGCTCGATATATTTATTATCCTTCAAACGATACGCGTCATGCTGACGGCGCGCGGCTCATAAACCATTCCTATGGCAACAAATAAAAAAGCGGTAGTCACCGGCGGTGCGGGATTCGTCGGCTCGCACATCGTTGATGCGCTCGTCGAACGGGGCCACGACGTCCACGTGGTAGACAATTACGCCGCAGGGAAGCGGGAAGACCGCATCAATGCCGCGGCCACCTACCACGAAGTAGACATCCGCGACTACGATACACTTGCGCCAATCGTTGCGGGCGCGGAATACGTTTTCCACGAAGCCGCGCTCCCGCGCGTACAGTTCTCCATCGAAAATCCGGAGCTCACATTTTCGGTCAATGCCGGCGGTACGATATCGGTCTTGCGCGCGGCGCACGAAGGCGGCGTGAAGCGTTTGGTCTACGCGGCGTCGAGTTCCGCATACGGCGACCAGGAGACGCTCCCGCTTTCGGAGAGCCTGCCCGCCCTGCCGAAGAGCCCCTACGGCCTGCAAAAGTATGTCGGAGAACTTTCCTGCCGCCTCTGGAGCGACATCTACGGGCTGTCCACCGTGTCGCTGCGCTATTTCAATGCGTACGGTCCTCGCTTCGACCCCGACGGCGCCTACGCGCTTGTCATCGGCAAGTTCTTCAAGCAGCGCAAGGAAGGCGTGCCGCTCACCATCACGGGCGACGGTACCAACACGCGCGATTACACGCATGTGCGCGATATCGTGCGGGCCAATCTCTTGGCAGTGGAGTCTCCCGATGTCGGCAAAGGCGAAGTCATCAACATCGGCGCAGGCCGCAATGTCTCGGTCAACGACCTCGCGGCGATGATAGGAGGACCCACGACTCACGTCGAGGCTCGGCTTGAGCCCGCGCACACGCTCGCCGACAATTCGCTGGCACGCAAACTCCTCGGCTGGGAGCCGACCACGCGCCTCGAAGAGGGGATTGCGGAATTAAAAAAAGAAATGGGCCTCGCATGAACATTCCAACATTCTTGAGAATGTTGGAATGTTAGAAATCTATGATTGTCGACGGAAAAGCGATAGCGGAGGATATTTACTCGGGACTTTCCCCGAAATTCGCGGCCCTCGGCAGGAAGGTACGGCTCGGCATTGTCGTCGTCGGCGCAAATCCGGTCATCGAATCGTTCGTCGCAATAAAGACCCGCTCCGCGGAGCGGCTCGGCATCGAGATGGTGCGTATCAATCTCTCCGAGAGAAGCGACGCGGGTAAAGTCCTGCAGGCAATACAACGCCTCGTGCACGACACCGATGCGGTCATCGTCCAGCTTCCTTTGCCGCAGGGGCTAAGCACCAATGAGATGCTGTCCGCAGTCCCCAAAGAAAAAGACGTCGACGCGCTCAACCCGGCTATTCCTGAAGCTGAAAGGTTGGTGCATGCCCCGGTCGCATTAGCAGCGGTAGAAATTCTTAATCGCGCGAACATAGGAATAGCTGGGACCCGCACCGTCGTCGTAGGAAGTGGGCGCCTCGTTGGCGCGCCGTCTGCTTGGCTCCTCAAGAGCCTCGGCGCCGACGTCTCCGTGTTCTCACTCGAGGAAGGGAGCATCGAGGATTTGAAGACCGCAGATATCGTCGTTTCGGGTGCGGGTAATTCAGGTTTCATCAAACCGCACCATTTGAAAAAAGGCGTCGCCTTCATCGACGGAGGTACAAGCGAGCTCAATAAGAAGATAACGGGCGACGCCTCCCCCGCCTGCGCCGAAGTCGCGAGCGTCTTCACCCCCGTCCCCGGCGGCGTCGGCCCCGTCGCCGTCGCCATGATATTCCGCAACCTCCTCACCCTTGTCTCCCATTAGTCCCATTTCTCCCAAAATCTCAAGGACGGTCCTTACGCAACTATCATTCATTTGCCCATATCCCAAATTACTCACGGTCGGAGTAAACTTTGGATATGAACTATCGCACCAAATAGCGAGATGCCGATACCTCCAAATTACGCCTAGGCGTAATTTGTAAGAATTGTGAGCCTTGACAAGTAATCGTACCAGAACTAGTATGTTGGTATGAATACGACATTGACTATAAAGACTCCGAAGAAGCTCCGCGATGATGCGAAGAAGACGGCCAGAGAGATGGGGGTGCCTCTTACGACGGTGATGAATTCGATGTTGAAACAATTCGTGCGCGATCGGAGGCTCGTACTCGAAGCGGAATGCCCCTATCCTAGTCATACCCCAAATGCGGAAACAAGAAAGGCAATACGAGAATTGCGCCGCGGTGGGGGAAAGAGTGCCGCCACGACGGATGAAATGTTTGAGCAGATTCTCGGAAAAAACTTGCGCACGACCGTCTTTAGGGGCGCATGAGGACTCTGCGGTGGTGGGGAGCGTATCGGAAAGACATAAAGCGCCTGATACGGCGCGGCTATGACTTGAGTGCATTGTATCTGATTATCGAATTGCTTCGAGACAAAGAATCGACCCTTCCACCAACGGCGCGCTCACACAAACTCTCGGGCGAATACGTGGGGCTGTGGGAGTGCCACATTGGTCACGATTGGCTGCTCATCTATAATCTTACCGACAAAGAAGTCCTCCTCGCTCGCACCGGCACGCACGCCGATCTGTTCGAATAATCCACCGAGTTTCCGTGTCTTTGCGAAGATAACCGGAAACAGTATACTGCTCGGCATGCTCCAAAAACGCCTCACCGCATTCTTTATTTTGCTCGTGGGTGCGGGTATCGCGTGGTTCGTCTACTCGTCCGAGGTCGGCGGCGCGCGCCCCTTCAAGCTCGGTCTCGACCTCTCGGGCGGCACCCAGCTCGTCTACCGCGCCGACCTCAAGGCCATCTCGGCGGCCGACGTCGCCGATTCGATGGCGTCCCTACGCGATACGATTGAGCGCAGAGTCAATCTCTTCGGCGTCTCCGAGCCGATAGTGCAGACCGAACACGGCGGTACGCTTGCGGGCACGTCCGAGGAGCGCCTCATTGTCGAATTACCGGGAGTGACGGATACGCAGAAGGCCATCGAACTCATCGGGCAAACACCCGTCCTCGAGTTCCGGCTCCTCAAGGGCGACACGCCGCCCGCTGAAGTTTCAAGCACCACCGTGAATCAGCTCTTCGAGCCCGCCGCCATCACGGGCAAAGACCTCGCGAGCGCGCAGCTCCAGTTCAATCAATCGGTGGGCGGCATCCCCAACGAGCCGGTCGTCGTCCTCAAATTCAATTCCGAGGGTGCCCGCATGTTCGCCACACTCACCCGCGACAACGTCGGCCGCTACTTCGGCATCTTCCTCGACGGCGTCCCCATTTCGGTCCCCGTCATCCGCGAATCCATCCCCGACGGCACCGCCGTCATTTCCGGCGGGTTCACCGCCGAAGGCGCGAAGGAGTTGGCGCGTAATCTCAATTACGGCGCGCTCCCCGTGCCGATAGAGCTCATCTCCACGCAGACCGTATCCGCGACTCTCGGCGGTGAGGCCGTGCACGACGGCATCCTCGCGGCGCTGTGGGGCGTGTTTGCGGTCGCCGTTTTCATGGTCCTCTGGTACCGCCTGCCGGGGCTTCTCGCGACCTTCGCGCTCATGCTCTACGTCTTCGTCGTACTCGCGCTCTTCCTCGTCATCCCCGTCACTTTGACCGCCGCGGGCATCGCCGCGTTCATCCTCTCCATCGGCATGGCGGTCGACGCCAACATCCTCATATTCGAGCGCACGCGTGAGGAATTGCAGGGGGGAAAAGGCGCCAAGGAAGCCATCCACGACGGCTTCGCACGCGCGTGGCCTTCCATCCGCGACTCCAATGTTTCTAGCATGATAACCGCCGTCATTCTCTTCTGGTTCGGGACGTCGCTCATCAAGGGCTTCGCCTTGGTCTTCGGCCTCGGCGTCTTGGTCTCAATGCTCACCGCCATCACCGTATCCCGCACCTTGCTTCTAGCGCTCGGCGTCGAAGCCAAGCACGGCTTCTCCCGTTTCCTCTTTGGTTCCGGAACTTCTGTATGATTTCTTTAACTACTAACTACGTTCTACGTACTACGAACTAGTCCTATGTTCATCATCCGCCACAGAAACGTTTTCTTCGCGCTTACCGGCGTCTTGGTACTCGCCGCGCTCATCTCGCTCGCGGTCTTCGGGCTAAAATTCGGCACCGACTTTACGGGCGGCACATTGGTACAGGTCAGCTACGACGGCACACGCCCCGACGCGGCCCCGCTGACGAATACGCTCAACGACGCGGGATTCAAGAACTACTCGCTCCGCGAATCAGGCGAGAACGGCTACACGCTCCGCACGCAGTCGCTTACCGACGCGGAGCGCGGCATGCTCTCGGCGGTGTTCTCATATCAGGGCGGGACGGCCCATGTGGACCAGCTCACCGAAGTCGGCCCCGTTATCGGCGTCGAGCTCCGCAACAAAGCACTCATCGCGCTCGCGCTCGTCCTCTTGTGCATCCTGCTTTTCATCGCATTCGCGTTCCGCAAAGTCTCACAGCCCATCTCCAGTTGGATATACGGATTCATCGCGCTCGTCACGCTCGTACACGACGTCATCATTCCGGTCGGCTTTTTTGCGCTCCTTGGGTTCCTTACGGGGGCGCACGTGGACACGCTCTTCGTGACCGCCATCCTCACGGTCTTGGGCTTCTCCATCCACGACACCATCGTGGTCTTCGACCGCGTACGCGAAAATCTGCGGGTGAACACGGAGCACAACCGCAAGGAGGATTTTGCCGATGTTGCGGGCCGCTCGCTGGGGCAGACCTTCGTACGCTCCATCAACACCTCGCTCACCGTACTCTTCACGCTCCTCGTCCTCTATCTTCTGGGCCCCGCCTCGACGCGCGACTTCGCGCTCACGCTTCTCGTCGGCATCACCGCAGGCACCTACTCGTCGATATTCTTGGCGACGCCTCTGCTTGTCACGGTGGAGAAATGGAGAGGAAAACGGAAGTAAAAACCGCCTGCCTGCCGGCAGGCAGGCAAAAAATAGCCCCCTCCCATTTTCACCCTTTCCTCCCTTTCACCCCTTTTTATTCCCATTCCGGCGCAAGAAGTGATATTGTTTGCGAATGGAGATAAAAACAGTCGGCATCATCGGACACGGCGCTTTTGGAGCGCTTGTGGAGACACTTCTCCGGCGCTTCGCGCCATCTATTGAAGTGCGTGCGTACGATACAAAAAAAGGGAAGAGCTCGGCCACACTCGCCGAGGCGGCAGCATGCGATGCGGTCGTACTCTCCGTCCCCATCGCCGAATTCGAGCATACGCTCACAGATGTAGTACCGCTCACGCGCCCCGACACGGTCATCGTGGATGTCTCGACGGTCAAGGTCCACACGACTGCGCTCCTGAAGAAGCTTGCACTTTCACAGCGGAGACGCTACATCAGTACGCACCCCGTCTGGGGCCCCGAAAGCTACGAAAAGCGGGGCGGCGATATTTCAGGTTTCCGCATCGTGATGACAGACGGCACGCTCGAGGTTGCCGATTACACGGCGCTCTCCGCATTCCTTACGAAGTGCGGATTCGACGTCGTCGAAATGAGCGCGGAAGCTCACGACAAACATCTGGCGGAGACGCTCTTCCTCACACATTTCATCGGACAACTCGTTTCTTCGGGCGGCTTCAAACGCACCGAAGTCGATACCGTATCCTTCGGCTACCTCATGGATGCCGTCGAGAGCGTCAAGAACGACGCGGAGCTCTTCCGCGACGTTTTCCGCTTCGACCCCTACTGTGCGGATGTGTTGGGACGTTTTGCGAAAGCGGAGTTCGCCGTTCGCGAGTCGCTCTCGACATCGGAGCCGAAACGTGGAGAATCTCAAGGACGGTCCTTGCGCATCGGCATATCGGGCGCGAAGGGGAGCTTCTCGGAAGAGGCCGCGCGCGAGTACGCAAAGGGCGCAGGACTGAAAGACTTCTCGCTCGACTACCTTATCTCCGTCGAGAACGTCCTCGCGGCGCTTGAAAAAGGGGACATTGACCTCGGCATCTTTCCCATCGCCAATTCGACGGGTGGTGTCGTGACGGAGGCCGAAGCGGCGGTGGCCAAACACCGGTTCAGCATCAGGAAACTCTTCGGCATCGATATCCGGCAAAACCTTCTGGCGCAAAAAGGTGTCTCAAAGGGGGAAATCACCACCATCGTCTCGCACGATCAGGCGCTCAAACAGTGCCGCGCGTATCTGAAAAAGAACTGGCCGCAAGCGCGATTGCAGGAGTACGAAGACACCGCAAAAGCCGCGGAAGACCTCGCGAGCGGCGCGCTTCCCTCCGCGACGGCCGTCATCGCCTCGTATACCGCCGCAGAAGTCTATCGGCTGGAAGTCCTCGAAGCGTCCATTCAGGACCTCACGTCCAACTTCACTACCTTCCTCGCCGTCGAGCCCGCCCGCTAGGCAAAAATCTCAAGGACGGTCCTTGAGATTCGGTGGTATAATCGAGCGTATGTTGAGACCCACGCCGTTGGTGGCAGGCGAGACGTACCACATATACAATCGCGGTGCCGGCAAGGCGAGGATTTTTTCCAATGAGCGCGATAGTTTGCGATTCCAAATTTTACTCTATCTTGCGAATTCGTCCGAGCCGGTCCGCCTCGACGACGTCCTTCGCCGCTACAAATCGCAAGGACGGTCCTTGCGCAACGTGTTCGCCGATGAGGAAACAGACAAGCCCTTTGCCGAAATATTGGCATACTCTCTGATGCCCAATCATTTTCATATTATCCTTAAACAAAAAAGTGAAGACGGCATTACACAGCTGATGAAAAAAGTCTGCACGGCATATTCAATGTATTACAATATTAAATACGAACGCAGCGGAGTTCTTTTTGAGGGACGCTTCAAAAGCAGTCATATTGACACAGACCCCTATTTTCGATGGATTTTCACATACGTGCATCTCAATCCCGTCGAACTCGTCGCGTCCAAGTGGAAAGAAGAGGGCATCCGAAATCCTCATGCGGTACGGACATACCTGAACGACTATCGCTATTCAAGCTTTCGCGACTACGCTGGCGATGAGCGACCGGAGCGCGCGATACTTGCGTACGATGAAGCCCCCGATTTTCTTAAAACCCAAAATGATCTTGAGGAGATGCTTGCGGATTTCAAGAAGGGCCGTGTCCTGCACGAAGAGTAAAATCTCAAGGACGGTCCTTGAGATTTTCACGATGAGCCACTCGGGGTTGATGAAACCCGAAACCCCTACGAATGTGCATGCAGGGTTGATATCGGCAAAACATTCTCCGTGCGCCTTCGCGGCATCCTCCCAACGGCTGATATCGGTGAGAAGTATTCTTGTTCGCGTCACATTCTCGATTTTTCCACCAGCCTGCTCAATGACATCCTTTATAATTTCGAGGCAGCGTTTCGCTTGCCCGTAAACATCACCGGGGGAAGCCACCGCCCCGTCGGCAGTCATCGGGGCCGTTCCGCTTATCGAAATAAAGTTTCCGACTCGCGTAGCGCGTGAAAAACCGATTTCTTTTTCAAGAGGCTGGCCGTACAAGACCTTTTTCCTCATAGCGCTTATTTTTTCTCCCGTGTTTCGGAGTAGTCGAGTATCGTCTCAAAGAGTTTGCGTATCACGTCCTCGGCGATGCCGAGCGTTTTGCCCGCGCCGACGCGTGCACTCAATACTTCCGCCCGCCGCTTTTCGTCGCGCGCTTCGAGTCCGTTCGCGCGCTTGTATGCGCCTATCTTGTCCACAAACCACATGCGCTCTGCGAGTATCCGCAGAAGGTTCCGGTCCGTTTCGTCTATTTTTTTCCGCAGTTCGTCGAGTTCACTTGACCCCGTTAGAGAACCACTCCGAGATTGAGAAACAGCCTGCCCATCTTTCTCTAACGGGGTTGACATACGGCCAATCATACACTACAGTAGACCTTAGATAAAGCCTTTGATCCGGTTCCCGCGTCAGACGCGGGGTTGGGGCCGGTGAGGCGCTTCTGCACAAGTGGAAGACGGGTTCTCCCGTGAACGAGATAACCGATACCGCTTCGCGGTGCCGGTGAGTAAAAAGTAAGGTGGCACCGCGACAAAAAATCGCCCTTACCGCACAATGTATAGTTGTGCAGTGAGGGCGATTTTCTGTTGAGTAAAAAACGGACCTATGAAACTACCGAAAATAAACATAAGCCGGAAGGCCACGTACACCAAGTTTGCAGAGGACGTGGACTTTTTCGAGCTGTTCAGAAAAATAGAACAGCGCTTCGATACGTGCTTTCTGTTCGAGTCGCTCGGCGAAGAGGGAAAATTCTCCCGCTATTCCATCATCGGTTTCGAGCCCGCCCACATTCTGTCCGGCAGGAAAGGGAAGCTCATCGTGGACGGCACGGAGTACACGGTCGGGAATCCGTATGAGGCATTACGCGACATGATGCCGGAAGAGACCCTCGGCAGGGAATACGCGGGAGGGCTCATCGGCTACGTCGGCTACGATGCGGTGCCGTATTTCGAACCCTCACTTACCATCAAACAGAGCGATAGCTTCGACCAATTTCTTTTCGGCGTCTATACCGACGGCGTCATTCTCGACAAGGAGACCAATGGACTCCTGTATTTCTATTACGACACCGATAGGAGCGCCATGCTGAGAGAGCTCATGCAGGGCGAGGCGGTAGCCCGTCCGCTTACCGTCACGTTCGTCAAAGACACGCTTTCCAAGGAGGAGCACGCGCAGGCCGTGGAGAATGTGAAGGAGCACATCAGGGCGGGTGACACCTTCCAGTGCGAAGTGGGATTCAGGTCAGAATACACGGTACAGAGCGACACGCTCACGGTGTACGAAAAATTGCGCACCGTAAACCCGTCGCCGTTCATGTACTACGTCAAATTCGGGGACAAAAAGGTCATCGGCGCTTCGCCCGAGCTCCTGTTCAGTCTGCGCGACGGCGAAATGACGACGCGTCCCTTGGCGGGCACCATTGCCCGCGGCACGGACGAGAAGGAAGACCGGCAGCTTGCCCGCGCGCTCTTGAATGACCCCAAGGAAAAAGCCGAACACAACATGCTGGTCGACCTGCACCGCAACGACATCGGCAAGGTGGCAGAGTTCGGGAGCGTGCGCATCAAAGACCTCATGAGCATCAAGAAGTTCAGTCACGTCCAGCACATTTCGAGCGAGATAACGGGCACGATACGGAAAGGGGAGGATATGTTCAGCGCATTCGCGAGCAATTTTCCCGCGGGCACCGTCTCGGGCGCGCCCAAAATAGAGTCGATAAAGATAATCGACAAGAACGAATCGCTCGCGCGCGGCCCCTACGGCGGCGGCGTGGGCCACTTTGGCTTCAATGGCGACTGCACGTTCGCGCTTGCCATACGCTCGCTCTTCGTCGCGGGCGCCGCCGCCTACGTCCAGACCTCGGGCGGGATAGTGTACGACTCGGAGCCGGCAAAGGAGTACGAGGAGATACAAAATAAATTGGCGGCGATGAAAAAAGTTCTGAACGCATAATATGAAAGTCCTCATCCTCGACAATTACGATTCGTTCACGTACAACTTGTACCAATACGTGGGGGAGATTCTTACCGCAGGGGGCCATCCGTTCACGCTCGACGTCGTGCGCAACGATACCATTACACTCGATGAAATACAGGAACGGAAGTACGACCGCATCATCATTTCCCCCGGACCGGGCGACCCGTCCGACAAAAAATACTTCGGCGTGTGTGCCGAGGTCATCACACAGTTGGGGAAGACCACCCCCGTCCTCGGCGTATGCCTCGGTATGCAGGGCATAGCGCACTATTTCGGCGGGCGCGTCGTACGCGCGGCTCTCCCCATGCACGGCAAGACCAGCATCATCACGCACGACGGGAAGGGCGTCTTTGCGGGCCTGCCGCAAGGCCTCGAAGTTATGCGGTATCATTCACTTATCGTGGACGCAATGACCCTGCCGGCATGTTTCGTCGTTACCGCGACCGCAAAGGACAGCGGGGAAATAATGGGCCTGCGCCACGTCGAATACCCGATAGAGGGCATCCAATTCCACCCCGAATCATTTGCGACGCAGGGCGGCAAACAAATACTGAAGAATTTCATAGACCAAAACCAGAACAAACAATAGTATGGACACCGCACAACTTCTGAATACATTGCTCGCGGGCACGGACCTCTCGACCGCGGAGACAAAAGCGTTCCTCGACGAGGTCGTCGGAGGCGGCATGACGCCTGCGCAAATCGCCGCGGTCATTATCGCGCTCCGTATGAAAGGCGAGACGGCCGACGAAATAGCGGGACTCCTCGCGGCGATGCGCTCCCACATGGTGAAGCTGGATGCGCGGGGCGCGATAGACATCGTCGGCACGGGAGGCGACGGTAGCGGCACATTCAATATCTCGACCGCCGCCGCATTCGTCGCGGCGGGAGCAGGGGCAAAAATAGCGAAGCACGGCAACCGCGCGGCGAGCAGTAAGTGCGGGAGCGCCGACGTCCTCGAAGCCCTCGGCGTCAATATCACGCTCACGCCGGAGCAGGCGCAGGTCGTGTTCGACAAAGCAGGTATCGTTTTTATGCTCGCTCCGCTCTACCACGCGGCGTTGAAACAAGTCGTTCTCGTCCGCAAAGAACTCAAAGTCCGTACGATTTTCAATATCCTCGGGCCGTTCGCCAATCCCGCGGGGACGAAGCGCCAGCTCATCGGCGTACCCGATGTGGAGACGGCAAAAAAGATGTCGAAGGTCGTGCCGCTCTTCGATTACGAGCGGGTCATTCTCGTCGCGAGCGAGGACGGTCTCGACGAAATAAGTCTTTCGGCGAAGACCAAAGCATTCGATATCAGGGGCACGAGCGTGAAAGCGTTCACCATTGATCCGAAAAAGTTAGGTTTCAAAGCAAGCACGAGAAAAGACATTCTCGGCGGCACCGCGGAAGAAAATGCGCGCATCATCCGCGACATTCTTGCGGGGGGCCGCGCTTCAAAGGACGGTGCGCGGCATGATTTCGCAAAATCAGGCCCCAAGCGCGACATCGTCGTTTTGAACACCGCATTCGCGCTCTACGCCGCAGGCATCGCACAGACCCCAAAAGACGGCATCGCGCTCGCAGAAAAATCCATCGACACGGGAGCCGCGCGCTCCGCGCTTGAGCGTCTTATCAAAGAGACCAACGCCTTTCCAAAAACCGTATGAAAAGCGTCAAGATAACTCCGCTCAAAGGCCCCGTCACGGCGACCGTCGAGATACCGGGGTCAAAAAGCTATACCAACCGCGCGCTCCTTCTCGGCGCGCTTACGGGCGGGACGGTCACGATACGGAATCCTCTCGTCTCCGACGATACGCACGCGATGATAAATTGTCTGCGCGAATTAGGCATCCGGTGCGCGTTCAAGGACGATTCGCTCACGGTTGAGTCCGACATACGGGCCATTCAGAATCAGGAATATCATCTCAATGCCAACCTCTCCGGCACGGCGATACGCTTCATTCTCGCGCTCGCAAGCATCGTCCCGGGCGTCAAAGTGATACGCGGCCGCGGCCGCCTCAATGAGCGGCCCATCGCGCATCTCGTCGAAGCGCTGGAACAGCTCGGCGCACGCATCGAGTACACCGACAAAAAAGGCTACCCGCCGGTCAAGGTCCTCTCGTCAGAGCTTACGGCGGGCCGCGTCGTGATGAAAGGCGTCGTCTCGAGCCAGTTCCTCTCCGCGCTCCTCATGGTAGCGCCGCGCATCGGCGAGCTCGATATCGAAGTCGCGGGCGAGCAGATATCGAAGCCCTATATCGACATGACCATCGAAGCGATGCGGGAGTTCGGAGCGTCCGTCAGGAATGACGACTACAAGCACTACGTCGTCGAGGGCGGCCAGTCAT
Source organism: Patescibacteria group bacterium (assembly GCA_038061075.1). Taxonomy (GTDB): domain Bacteria; phylum Patescibacteriota; class Minisyncoccia; order Phycocordibacterales; family UBA2100; genus UBA10103. The sequence continues at coordinate 21,397 of JBBUAA010000061.1, forward strand.
ACCACGCGACCACCTACACGGTCGAGGGCGATGTTTCGAGCGCCTCATACTTTTTCGCCATCGCGGCGCTGACCCGCTCCACACTCACGCTGGAAAATCTGAATCCGAAGACCGTTCAGGCCGACATCCGCTTCCTGAAGATACTCGAAGACATGGGGAGTAAGGTTTCCTACGGGAAGAATTCGCTCACCATCGAGGGGCGCGGCGTGAAAGCGGTCTCCGTGGATATGCAGGATTTTCCGGATCAGGCGCAGACGCTTGCCGTACTCGCGGCGTTCGCCAAGGGCACGACGACCATACGGGGCGTGCAATCGCTTCGCATCAAAGAGACGGAGCGCGTCAGCGCCGTGGAGACCGAGCTCAAGAAAATGGGCATCCGTACAGAGTCGACCGAAGACACACTCATCGTGCACGGGGGAAGACCACAGCCTGCGCGCATCGACACCTACGGCGACCACCGCATGGCAATGTCGTTCGCCGTCGCCGCTTCCACGCTTGAGGGGATGGTGATAAATGATCCCGACGTCGTCTCGAAGACCTTCCCGCGTTTCTGGAAATCGCTTGCGCTTATCGGCGCGCCCTTCGAGGTCGTTTACGAAAATCCCAATATCGTGCTCATCGGCATGCGCGGCGGCGGGAAGACGAGCGTCGCGAAGCTCCTGTCGGAGCAATTGAAGAAAGAGTTCGTGGACATCGACGACCTCATCG
>JBBUAA010000061.1:22204-25411 GCA_038061075.1 Patescibacteria group bacterium
AAGCTCCTGTCGGAGCAATTGAAGAAAGAGTTCGTGGACATCGACGACCTCATCGAGGAGCGCGAAGGGATGAAAATAGCCGATACCGTAGAGCGGAGGGGATGGGAGTACTTTAGGGACAGGGAGTCGGAAGTCGTCGCAGATGTGGCGAAGCGCAAAGACGTCATCATCTCGACGGGCGGGGGCGTCATACAGCGGCCGGAAAACATCGCCGCCCTCAAGGAGAACGGCCTTCTTATCTTTCTCAACACACCCGCGGAAATTCTTGCGGAGCGTATCGATCACGACCCGGGGCGCCCGCACCTCACGGAAGCCGCCTCAACACAGGAAGAAGTAGAAGTGATTCTCGAAGAGCGGAAGAAACTCTACGAAGCCGCCGCCGACGAGATAATCCAAGACGTTGATATCACACTCGATGAGAAGGTACGGGAGGTGCTTAAGCGATTAGCAAGGCGAAAAATTCAGTAACTCACCCGTACCTCATTTCTCCCTTTTCCTCCCTTTATTCCCTTTTCTGATAGAATGATGCGTATGGCAGGAAATAGCTTCGGACAACTCTTCAGAATAACGACCTTCGGCGAATCGCACGGCGGGGCGGTCGGCGTTGTCGTGGACGGCTGCCCGCCGGGTATAGAGATTACGGAGGAGGAGATACAGGTGGCGCTCGACCGGCGACGTCCGGGGCAGAGCAAGATAACGACGCCGCGCAAGGAGGCCGACAAGATACAGATCCTCTCGGGATATTTCGAGGGCAAGACGACGGGCACGCCCATCCTTCTCGTCGCCTACAACGAAGACGTGAAGTCCGAGGACTACACCGAGCTTATGAAAGCATACCGTCCCTCCCACGCCGATTACACCTACGAGGCCAAGTACGGATTCCGCGACTGGCGGGGGAGCGGCCGCGCGTCCGCGCGCGAGACCCTTGCGCGCGTCGCCGCCGCCGCAATCGCCCAGAAATACCTCAAGGAGAAGCTCGGGCTGGAAATATTAAGCTGGGTGGATCAGGTGGGCGACATCAAGGCGGAAGTTGACCTCGATGACGTGCAGATGGTCGACATCGAAGACAACATCGTGCGCTGCCCCGACCAAAAGGCCGCCCTCGAGATGATAGAGCTCATCGACTCGGTGAGGCGCGACGGCGATTCCATCGGCGGGATCATTCAGGGCGTCATCCGCAATGTCCCCGTCGGCCTCGGCGAGCCGGTCTTCGACAAAATCCCCGCCGACCTCGGCAAGGCGATGCTAAGCATCAATGCGGTGAAGGGTTTCGAGATGGGCCTCGGATTCAGGAGCGTCGGGATGCGCGGCAGCGAGCACAACGACCCCTTCGAGATACAGGACGGGGAAATCCGCACGAAGACCAACAATGCGGGCGGCACCATCGGCGGCATCTCGTCGGGGGAGACCATCCACTTCCGCGTCGCGTTCAAGCCGGTCTCCACCATCGCCAAAGAGCAGGACACCGTGACGCGCGACAAAGAGGCGACCAAGCTCTCCGCCGCGGGCCGTCACGACCCCTGCGTCCTCCCGCGAGCGGTCCCCATCGTTGATGCTATGAGTGCGCTTGTCATAATGGACCACTATCTCCGCCACCGCGCACAAAACGGCTAGCGCATGTCTAAAAACAATGAAAGCGCAGTATTCGCGTAAGACCATTGTCGGCGTCATCGGGGTTCTCGTTGCCACGGGCGGCTACGGAGGGTACACGGTGGTAAAAGGCTACCAGAAATACGGAGGCGATTTTGAGACGCGCCGACACATCGTCGCCCGCGTCATCGACGGCGACACGGTCGAGCTTGAAGACAAGATAAAAGTGCGTCTCCTCGGCGTGAACGCCCCCGAACGCGGAGAGTGTTATTTCGAGGAGTCCAAGAAGACGCTCGACAGTCTCCTCGAGGGGAGTACGGTGCTCGTAGAGAAAGACATGACAGGCAAAGACCGCTTCGGCCGCCTCCTGCGCTACGTGAAAATTCCCGCCGATGACCCCGAAGGGGATGACCTGTTCGTCAACAACGAGCTCGTGCGCCGCGGCGCCGCCACCGCCCTAAGCATTGCTCCCGACACCAAGTACCGCGACCTTTTCGCTACCGCACAGCGGGAGGCGAAGAAAGCGAAGACGGGCTTGTGGGGCGTATGCGACTACGCAACCAAGGACCAGGATCTGCGCGAAGCGGACTCTCTGCCGCCGAGTCCCTCGTGCACCATCAAGGGCAATATTTCCGAAAAAGGCTACGGCAAGAATTACTTTCTGGAAGGTTGCCCGAATTATTTGAGTATGAAGATAGACCCGCGCAAAGGCGAGGCGTGGTTCTGCTCCGAGCGGGAGGCGCAAAAGGCGGGCTTCACCCGCTCCGCCTCGTGCGACAACCCCTTCTAAAATCTCAAGGACGGTCCTTGAGATTTCTCAATGCAATATGACGCTCACTCACGCGGCCGCGAACGAGAACGTCATATCCCAAATTCTCCCCGACCGTGAGGAACTTTGGATATCCCATCATCCCTTTTTCTCCACCATGGTGTAAAATTTGGGATGTTTCTCCCCATCCCTAACTTTACGCTGTGGCGTGAAGTTAGGGATGCTACCTAGGAAACCAATTCGCGAACTATTTTCTCAACGGAATCTGCGCCGCCCTTCTTGATGACATCCACGAATACACTGCCCGCGATGACGATGTCGGCGTGTTTCGCGATGGTGGCGACGTCCTCGCGCGATCTTACGCCGAAGCCTACCGCAATGGGGAGTTTGAAAATTTTCTTTAGGTCGGCCACGAAGTCGAAGAGCTCTTTGGCGAATTTGCCGGTCGCGCCCGTGATGCCCTGCCGTGTCGTGCAATACACGAAGCCCCGACTGTCTTTCGCCAATTGTTCAAGCCGCTCTTTCGGCACACCGGGGGAGACGACGGGAATGAGATAGACATCGTTCTCCTTGCATGCGGCGAGGAGCGCAGCACCTTCTTCCGAGTCGAACGGACAATCGGGAATGATGAGCGCGCTTGCCCCGCCACCGGCGGGGCTCGCCCCCGCGTCCGCGATGGTCTTCACAAATTTCGCTATCCCCATGCGGAAGACGGGGTTCACATAGCTCATCACCGCGACGGGTATTCCGCTTGCCCTCCGTAGCCTTGGCGAAGGAGGGAGGGCCACCACTTTACTAAGTAAAGTGATAGCGCCTTGGACGGTGGCACCGTTTTTGAGCGCGTCTTC
>JBBUAA010000062.1:0-12087 GCA_038061075.1 Patescibacteria group bacterium
GTGCTATGATGTCGGGAATATGTCGAAGCAGGTGAAGCCCGATGTCGAGTCATACGCGCGGATACGCGTCGTCGGCGTCGGCGGCTCCGGCGGCAATGCGGTCAATCACATGGTCGCCTCGCACGTGCAGGGCGTCGATTTCATCGCGATCAACACCGACGCGCAGGACCTCCACAAGAACAAAGCGCGCAAGAAGATACACATCGGGAAAACGCTGACGCGGGGCTTGGGCGCGGGCATGAACGCCGAGCTCGGCAAGCAGGCGGCGGACGAGACGCGCGAAGAAATACAGGATGCCATTAAAGGCTCCGACATGGTCTTCATCACGTGCGGCATGGGCGGCGGCACGGGTACCGGCGCGGCACCCATCGTTGCGAAAATCGCACGCGAAGTAGGCGCGCTTACCGTCGGCGTTGTCACGAAGCCCTTCAGCTTCGAGGGCGCGCAGCGCGCGCGGCTCGCGGAGACCGGTCTTGCGGAGTTGCGCAAGGCGGTGGACGCGCTCATCATCATCCCCAACGACAAGCTGCTTGCAATCGTCTCCCGCGAGACCGGCATCAAGAACGCGTTCGCGATGTGCGACGATATCCTGAAGCAAGCCGTCGAGGGTATCTCCGACCTCATCACGACGACGGGCATCATCAATGTCGACTTCGCCGATGTGCGCGCCGTTATGCAAAATGCCGGAAGCGCGCTCATGGGCATCGGCACGGCGGTCGGCGACAAGCGCGCCGAGATCGCCGCGCGCGCCGCCATCAATTCCCCGCTCTTGGATGTTTCCGTACACGGAGCCAAGGGCGTCCTCTTCTCCATCGCGGGCGGCGAGGACCTCGGCATGCTCGAGGTGCAGGATGCGGCCAATGTCATCACCGAGGCTATCGATCCGGAAGCGAAGGTCATCTTCGGCGCCGTCACCGACGGTTCGCTCAAGAAGGGTGCGGTACGCGTGACCGTGATAGCGACCGGCTTCCCCGACGGCGCCGCGCGTACGTCGCTCTTTGCGGCATCCCAGCGTATCATCGCGAAAAAGGATCAGGATGTCCCGCCCGCCACGCTCCGTGAACGTGAGGAAATGAAAAACAACGCCGACGCAAAGGAAAAGAACGAACGTGCCGAAAAATCAAAGCCTGTTAAAGAGTCGACGCCGGTCACGCCTCCCGAGGACGACACGTGGAGCGGACTGCCTTCTTTCTTGCGGAGGAAGTAGCTTTCAGCTTTCTGCTGTCAGCTTTCAGCAAATGCTATAATGCGTTTTTATTATTCCTGAAAGCTGAAACCTGACACCTGAAAGCTGTTATGTACGATCTAATAATCGTTGGTGGCGGACCTGCGGGGGCCGCTGCGGCCGTCTACGCCGCGCGCAAGCGGCTCAAGACCATTTTTATAACCGAGGAGTGGGGCGGACAGAGTACCGTCTCGACCGACATTCAAAACTGGATAGGTTCGCCTACGATTTCCGGCGCGGACTTGGCAAAAAATTTGAAGGCACACGTCGAGGCGTACCAAGGGGAATGTCTTGAGGTTCTCTCCCCCGCCCGCGCCACTAGACTCCTGCCTGCGGATGACCGCGTCACCGTGGAGACAAATAAGGGTACTCCCGTCGAAGCGCATGCGGTACTCATCACGAGCGGCGCGCGCCGCCGCACGCTCGATATCCCCGGCGCAAAAGAATATGACCAGAAGGGACTCACCTATTGCGCGAGCTGCGACGGCCCCCTCTTTGCCGACAAAGACGTCGCGGTCGTGGGCGGCGGCAACGCCGGATTCGAGACCGCGCTCCAGCTCCTCGCCTACTGCAAGACCGTGACGCTTCTCAACAGGAGTGACAGATTCCGCGCCGATGAGATAACGGTCGCGGCGGCAAAGGCACATCCCAACATGCGCATCTTGAACAATGCGGTGCCAGTTGAAGTCGTCGGCACGCAATTCGTGACAGGGCTCAAGTGGAAGGACCTGAAAACAGGAAAAGAAGACCTGCTCGCCGTTGAGGGTATCTTCGTGGAAATAGGACTTTTGCCGAATACGGAGTGGATAGGCGATGCGGTGGAGATGAACGCGGCAAAGCAGATACAAGTCGATCCGAAGACGCAACGCGCTTCGCATCCGCGCATCTGGGCCGCGGGCGACGTGACGGACGGCCTCTACCACCAGAACAACATCGCCGCAGGCGACGCGGTCAAAGCGCTTGAGGACATCTACATGGCCTTGCGAAGAAGTTGAGGTGTCTTTTCGTGTTCACTATTGTACATATGTACAATTATGAACTAACTGTGATTTACTTTGTGCAGAAACGGCAAGGCTAGTGCCTGAAGTGGCGCACGTCGGTGAAGACCATCGCCATGCCGTGCTCGTCGGCCGCGTCGATTGATTCCTGATCTTTGAGCGAGCCCCCCGGCTGAATGACCGCGGTCGCACCCGCTTCGAATGCGGCATCCACCGAATCGCGGAACGGGAAAAAGGCGTCGGAGGCCATCACCGAGCCTTCGAGCGAAAGGTCCGCGTCCGCGGCTTTCATGGCGGCGATTTTTGCGGAAATGACGCGGCTCATCTGCCCCGCCCCGATGCCGACGGTGGCGCCGTCTTTTGCATACACGATTGCGTTGGATTTGACGTGCTTGCAGACGGTAAAGGCAAAGAGCATGTCCGCCAGTTCTTTTTCGGTCGGAGCGCGTTTCGTGACAGTTTTGACCTCGCCATCAAAAACCGCGTTGTCCGCGCTCTGCACGAGTACGCCTCCCGCGATAGAACGCATCGTAATCCTCTTTTGCGCGGGATCGGGCATCGCGCCGGTCAAGAGTACGCGGACATTGGGCTTTGCGGAGAGAATGCGGAGGGCGTCTTCCTCCGCATCGGGCGCGATGACGACCTCAAGAAATATCTGCACCAGTTCGGTGGCGAGCACCGCCGTCAATTTTGAGTTGAGCGCGACTATCCCTCCGAATGCCGATACCTTGTCGCACGCGAGTGCGCGCAGGTATGCCTCGTGAACGCTCCCGCCGAGAGCGGCGCCGCACGGATTCATGTGCTTCACAATGACCACCGCCGGTTCATCAAATTCGGCGACGCACTCGAATGCCGCATCGGCGTCCTGCAGATTGTTGAAACTCAATTCCTTGCCCTGCACCTTGCGGGCGGTAGCGACGCCCGCGCGTTTGTCGGAAGGATTGAGGTAGAGTGCGCCACTCTGATGCGGGTTCTCGCCGTAGCGGAGCACCTCGGCCAGTGAGAGGCTAAGCTCCAGTTTCTCCGGCAGGTCGGGCTCGGAATTCATGCCTCCAAGATACCACAGCAAGCGCAAAGACACTCGCGGCAATGGCGAGGTCGCGGAAGAGGACCTGAAAGTTGGTCGGGTTGAAAACGACGATGCCCAAGAGCATCAATGTCGCCGCGGCCGACGGCCAGAATATCCGCCATCCCGAAAGTATCCAGAGTGCGAGAATGACCTCCACGATACCGAAGGTGTGGAGAAGCACTTCGTCGGGCACGAAGCCCCTCGTAAACGGGGGGAAATACCCTATCCACGCGGAAGGGTCTGTGAGCGCGTTCAAGGGCGGGTAGAGCAGCGCGAACGCCACTCCTATCCGGAGTGCAACGTTCGCTATTCTCTCGGTGCTCATGCTACGCGCAGTGAACGTGCCGAATTACTCGACAACTGTCACTGAACCGAATGCCGTCGCATTCAGATGGTCGTGGTAGTTCCACGTCCCGACCTTATCGAAGGTGAACGTGTAATTATTGCCGCCCGCGCACTGGTCGAACGCCGTGCCCGACGTATCCGGGCAGTGTTCTTGCCGCGACGTGCCGGAGTAGACGGTGTGTGAGGGATGCTGTGCGGAAGCGACCCACATCTGCCCGCCGCTCGCGTTGACCCATGTGACAGTGCCGCCCTTTCGAATCAGCACTTCCTTCGGCGAGAAACTGTCGCCGTTGTAGGTGATGGTCGCGTCCATCGGTGCGCTCGGAGCGGGAGTAGGAGTCGGGGTTGGTGTCACTGCTGAGTTCGCACCAGTATCCACGGCGGCCGGAGCAGTTACATTATTCTGCCAGAGGTAGTACCCGCTCCCGAGAACAACAACGATGATAAGAGCCCACAAGAAATTTTTCATAACAATGTAAATGTAATCCTAATAAAGTCCTGCCAATATACCATGATCAACTTTTTTTCTGCCGCGATGCGAATTCGCGGCCGTGGCCGACGTCCGTGCTGACGGGAATACCCTTCTTGCAGAGTTCACAGTCGGCTTCTTCCCACGATTCGAGATCAACATCAACCAGAGCCTCGAACACGGGCGGATTGCCGATATCCTTTGCGGTCACACCCCCGCGATTTGCCAATACCACGACCCCCACGACTTCGGCCCCTGCGGCCCGCACGGCCTCCACGACCTTTTTGACGGAACCGCCTGTGGTCGTCAGGTCTTCTACGACGAGCGTCTTCTTGCCCTTCACGAGCCCGTCATATCCGCGTTTCAGGATGAAACCCCCTTGCCCGTCTTTGTCGGCATACGCGGCAGATACGTCCTTTCCAGTGATGTCGGTCAGGTGATAGGCAACCCACTGTGCGAGGATTGCCGCGCCTATAGCGGGGCCGATGACCACCTCGACCCCCTTCGCGGCGAAGCGTTCCGCCATCGCGCGGCACAGCTTCGACGTCTCTACCGTATCGGTGTACAGAGCATCCTTATTGAGATAGTTGTCGCTGTGCCTACCATGCGTATAGACGAAGTGTCCGCTCCGGAACATGCCGACTTTCTGAAAAGAATCCATTACCTCCTGTTCATTCATAGTATCGGCTATTGTAGCAGTGCATGCCCGATGGCACCATGAAGTTCCTCGGCCTTCCGCCGTGCGGCTTCCGCAAAATCGTCACCGCGTGAGGCAAAGATTATGGAGCGTGATGCGTTCATGATAAGCCCGCGCCCTCTGGAGTCCAATCCCCCACGGACGGTCTTCGCGAGGTGGCCGTCCTGTGCGCCGATGCCCGCGACGAGGATGGGCAGATCGTCCGCTATTGCCCGCACCTCCGCGAGTTCCTCCGGGTACGTGGCGCCCACCATGAGGCAGCAGTTGCCGTTGGTATTCCACTGTTCCGCGGCGGAGCGTGCAATGAATTTGTAGAGCGGCCCTCCGCCATCAACGGCGAGGTCCTGTATCTCTTTTGCGCCCGGATTCGACGTGTGGCAGAGCACTATCACGCCTTTGTCTTTGTGTGCAAAGAAGGGTAGGAGCGGCTCGCCGCCCAAGAACGGGCTTACCGTGACGGCATCCGCCCGCAAGTGTTCAAATGCGGCTATCGCGTAAGATTTGTTGGTGTTGGCGATATCGCCCCGCTTGGCATCAAGAATGACCGGCACCTTCGGCACACTGTCGAGGATGTAGGCGATAGTCTCCCGTAGAGCGCTCCACCCCTCATCGCCGTGCGCTTCGTAGAAGGCGGGATTCAGCTTGAAGGCACAGGTGAGGTCATAGGTCGCGTCCACAATTGCACGATTGAAGGCGACGATGGTTGTCCGCGTATCTTCCTTGCGCACCGCTTCGGGAATCTTTTCGAGGTCGCTGTCGAGCCCGACGCAGAGAAACTTCCCTTCGCCCCAACGCGCCTCCAGAAGCTCCCGAAAATTACGGCTCATTGGTGCCTATACTAGCATATCCTCATACCCCTCATAAAGGCTATGCATACCGCGGGGCAGGACCCGCCGACTAAATAGGAACATCCCAAATTTTACACCATGGTGTAGAAAAAGGGATGGTGGAATATCCAAAATTACTCACGGTCGGAGCAAAATTTGGATATCGCTTTGTACAGAGCGTTTATCTTTTCTTGTTGAGAAAATCAACTATCGCCTGCACGGTCTCGTCGGCTGTGAGCTTCTCGGACTCGATACTATGATGCGCGTATTTTTCGTAGAGTGCCGTTCTCTCGTTATACAGTTCTTCAAAGCTCTTGTCCCCGAGCCCGACGACGCGCCCCAAGCGGGCGGGAGAATGCCCTATTCGTTTTTCAATAACAGAGAAAGGGACTTTCAGGAACACGATGTGCGAAATGTTACCAAGATGTCGCATGGCATCCTGTTCGTATATGGAACTTCCGCCGGGGGAAAAAACATGTCTGTCCTTGCCCGAGGTCGCGGAGATTATGGCCTTCTCTTCCGTCTCGATAAATTTCTCGTCGCCGAGTTCTTCGAGTATCTTCTCCAACTTTTCGCCGTGCATCTCTTCAAGCACCGAATCTATGTCGAGGAAAGTGTGGCCGAGACGATCCGCCAGACGCTTGCCGATGTAACTCTTCCCCGCCCCCGCCATACCGATGAGCGTCACGTTCATGATTGGGGGGATTCTAGCCAATTGCCGCCGCCGGAGCAAGATGGTCGAGGCCATTAAAGAATTTAAGAGCACCACGGTAGCCGGAAAGAGCACGGTCGTCAGATTGAGTGCGCTCAAAGCAAAAATCGATATCCCGAAGCGCAGAACGTCCAATGCCCATATACTTACGGATTCCTCGTGCGGCTTCACGAATGATTTCCTGAATGTAGGAATGTATGCGAGGGCGTTCGCGACCGTCAACGTGAGGACGGCGCTCAAGGGACTGTTCGTAATCCACCAGAAAAGAATGGCGAGAAGTGCCAAAATAAAACACGCCCAGTCGGAGAGCGTGATATTCTTTTCACCCCTTTGAAATGCGAGGATGACGATCGCCGCGTTCGCAACAGCGCCGGTAAGGACCACGAAAGCGCCCGGTCCGCCACCTCCCGCCAACTGCGCAGCGAAGATGGTTCCGTCGACGATGACGTAGATGAGCCACGTAAAAATATGCGGTCTGGTAAAACCGCGGAGGATGCTCCTGATATAGATGACGTATCCCGCTATCCCGAACGAAGCGGCGATGACGCCAAGCACGACATGGTAGTCGTATATCACCCGCGCATTATCTCACAACTTTTTTGCCAGTGACCTCATGTGCTTACTTGCGCAAGTTAACAAGTGGTGAGTCAATCCAGAACTATCAAACTTTACCCAGATTCGGATTTCCCGCCCGGACCTCTTTGCTGACGATGTTTCCCGTTTTGTCGACTTCATAAATATAGACCTCCCCTGTACCGAATTCGAGGTCGCTCACGCCCTCGTCGCTCATGCCCTCCAGATATTTCACAAGCGCGCGGAACGTGTTGCCGTGTCCGACGACGAGAACATTCTCCCCGCGTTTCAATTCGGGCAGAATATATTCTTTGTAATACGGTACCGCGCGGTCATGGACATCCTTCATGGTCTCTCCTTCGGGTATAGGATGGTCCCAACCCCGCCGTATCTTCTTGAACTCCTCCTCACCGACCTCTTCCTTTACCTGCCATTTATTCTTGCCGGTATATATACCATAACTGCGTTCGTCAAGCGCGGCATTCGCTTTCGGCTCCAGATGACCGACGCCGAGAACGCCGCTCATTTCTTTGAACGTTTCGTGCGCGCGCTTCAGTGTTGAAACATGCACATGATCTATTTTTACGTCTTTAATCGCCTCCGCGGCGCGGCGCGCCTCTTCGCGGCCCTCATCCGCGAGACCAACGTCGGTCCAGCCGGTCCACTTACCCAACTTGTTCCATTCCGATTTGCCGTGCCTGACGAGAATGAGGTGTGCCATACCGTATTCTAACGCAACGCATTCCTACCCGCAAAAACGGCTTTGTCGCCGAGTGTTTCTTCGATGCGGAGCAACTCATTGTATTTCGCCACGCGGTCGGTGCGGCTCATCGAGCCGGTCTTTATCTGCCCCGTACCTAAGCCGACCGCCAAGTGCGCGATGGTCGTGTCTTCCGTCTCGCCCGAGCGGTGCGATATGACCGCGCGCCAGCCCGCCATATGCGCCATGTCGACCGCCGCGATGGTTTCCGTCAGCGTCCCTATCTGGTTCAGTTTTATCAAAATGGCGTTTGCGGCTTTTTCTTTTATCCCACGTTCAAGTAATTTCACGTTCGTAACAAGCAAGTCGTCCCCCACTATTTGCGTGCTTCCGCCCAAGCCTGCGGTTAGTTTCTTCCATCCGGCCCAATCGTCTTGTCCGAGCCCGTCTTCAATAGAAACAAGCGGGTATTTTTTCTGTAGGTCCTCGTACCACGACACCATTTCTTCCGATGAAAGTTTTTTATCCTCCCGCGCGAGCACATATTTTCCTTCAACCAAAAATTCCGACGCTGCGCCGTCAAGCGCGAGTACGATATCTTTTTCAAGTTCATACCCCGCCTTTTTCACGGATTCAGAAATGAGTGAAAGCGCCTCTTCGTTCCCCCCTCTCACCTTCGGCGCGTATCCGCCCTCGTCTCCGACGGTTGTCCCGTACCCCTTCTCTGTGATTATTTTTTTCGCCGCATGGAATATTTCCGCCATCATGCGTACCGCTTCGCGGAATGAGGGTGCTCCGACGGGCATTATCATGAATTCCTGAATGTCGGTGGACTCCCACGAGGTGTGTGCGCCGCCGTTTATGATGTTGCACTGCGGAAGCGGGAGCGTCATGGGTCGGTCTACCTTCGAGAGCGAGCGGATGTATTCATAGCGCGGGCGTCCGCGAACGCGCGCTGCCGCCTTCGCGGCGGCAAGCGAGACCGCAAGTATCGCATTGGCGCCGAGCCGCGTCTTGTTTGGCGTACCGTCGAGCTCAATGAGTTTTGCATCGATCGCCGCCTGCTCGTCGACGCGCATGCCGACGATCGCTCCGGCAATTTCTCCCCGCACATGTTCGACGGCCTTCAGGACTCCTTTGCCGCCGTACCGTTTTTTGTCGCCGTCCCGCAGTTCATGCGCTTCGTGAGCGCCGGTCGAAGCGCCCGACGGGACGATGGCGCGGCCGACGACGCCGCTTCCGGTAATGACGTCGGCCTCTATCGTCGGGTTTCCCCGTGAGTCCAACACCTCCCGCGCTTTTACGGAATGTATTTTCATCCCGTTAGAAGTAGGAAGCTTGCGCTTCCGACTTGTAATTATCGGTTGTAATCGTTCGACGCATAGTATTGCAAACATGACTTCCGTACCGGTCACAACTTCCGCGACTTCTAACGGGATTCATGTTGCCCCATCATACCGCCGACACGCAATCTGCGAAAGCCGTTGGGAAGCAGTACGACCTTTTATGGGTAATTGCGGTAGCGAATCTTCAGCGTTATCAAGACCGAGATGACGAGAAGGCTTATGCCGTTGGTAAGTATGAGTGGCAGTGAGTCCCGTAAGTATCCGTAGGAAAACCACGAAACGCAGTTGAGGACGAGGAGTACGAGCATGCCCCACGAAATATCTTCGACGCTTTTTGTGTGATAGGTCTTATAGACCTGCGGGACGAAGACAAGGGTGCCCACCACCATTCCCGTATAACCGAATAGTTCTGCGATATCCATCACGACGCAATTGTAGCACTGTGCAGTATCATCAGGCCCGCCCGCGGAAGAGCGCTTTACCGAGTTCGACGGCCGTCATGTTGAGGAGTCCGACGAGTACGACGCCCGAGAGCCAGACGGCGGGCAATGCCACCGTACCCAGCACACTCTGGAGCGGCGGGAAGTAGATAGCGAGGAGCATGAGTGCGATGCCGATAGACACACCGCCGATGAGGTAGGAATTCGAGAAGAAGTTGTATTTGAAAATACTCCTGTCGAGGTCGCGCAACGAGAAGGCAAGGAAGAGCGTGTAGCTTCCGAAGCTGGCGAAGATGAATGTCTGCACGAGCGCGGCCGGAAATCCAAGATGAAGCAGGAGCCAGTAGAGGCCGAAGAGAAAAGCACTTGTGGAGAACCCCACAAAAAGAATGAGGAAGCGCATCACGGGATCGAAGAGCAAACCGCGCGCGCTCGGGCCGCCGTCGAGCGAGCCCTCCCCTTTTTCGAAGGCAAAGGCTATCGCCGGAAAACTGTCCGAGAAAAAATTGACGTAGAGTATTTGTAAGGCGTTCAAAGGAAGCGGCAGCCCGACGGCGAGCGCGCCGCCGATGAGGAGCAATTCGTCAAAGACGGAGGAAAGCAGGTATACGAGCACCTTGCGGATATTCTTCAGTATCTGCCTGCCCTCCTCCACTGCGGCCACGATGGTCTCAAAATTGTCGTCCAAGAGCACGAGGTCTGCCACATCACGAGACACCTCGGTACCCGAGCCCATCGCGATGCCGATGTCGGCCTGTCTGATGCTCGGTGCGTCGTTTACGCCATCGCCCGTCATCGCGACGACCTCCCCCATCTCCTGCAAGGTCTTCACTATCATCATTTTGTCGAGCGGTGAGACGCGTGAAATGACGCGCAGGGTGGCAAGGCGGCGTTTGAGCTCATCCGGACCTAAGCCCCGCAGTTCCGCGGCATCGAGCACGCTCCCCGTAGCGACGGGGAGCCCCACCTCCCGCGCGATAGCCTCCGCAGTGCCGCGATGGTCCCCCGTCATGATGACGGTCCTAATGCCCGCATGCTCGACACGCCGTATCGCCTCCGCGACCCCCGGACGAATGGGGTCGCGCAGCGTAATGAGGCCTCTGAAGGAGAGCCGCTCGGCTTTCACCTCTTTGGGGAATGCGGTGGCCTCCTTTCCGTCAACTGTCTTTGCCGCGACCGCGACCACGAATTCCCCGCCCGTCGCGAGCGCGTGGATGCGCTGGAGCGTGTGTCGTTTTTCCGAATCGCTCATGAGTGAACGCTCAACGAGAATGTCGGCGGCACCGAAAAATATCAGTTCGTGTTTGCCCGCGTGCCCGACGAGTGATGCGGAGAATTTATTGACCGCATTAAATGGAAGCGAGCGCACAATTTTGTACTGCTGTTTGACCTCCACGTCGGAGATACCGCGCAGTGCCGCTGCGCGCACGAGGGATACTTCGAGTATCTTCCCGCTCATCCGCCATTCGGGTATAGGGTCCTGCCTGTTCTCGACGAGCACATTCGAATTGAGTATCGCGAGCTCGAGCAGAATATTTTTCTCCATGCCTTCGGGCAGGAGCTTCGCGAGTTCCATCTTTGCCATCGTGAGGGTACCGGTCTTGTCGGTGAGGATGAAGGTCGTGCTGCCCAGCGCTTCGGCCGCCACGAGTTTGCGGATAACGCCTTTGCGCTCGGCCATGCGCTGTACGCCGATGGCGAGAATGACCGTAAGCGCGATGGGGAGCCCCTCGGGTACCGCGGCGACCGCGACCGCAACGGAGGTGATGAACATATCGGCGACCGAATGTCCGGTATAAATACCGAGCTCAAATACCAATACGGTAAGCGCACCGAGGATCATGCCGGCGTGTGAGCTGAATTTCTTTATCGCCGCCTGCAACGGCGTGTCCTCATTGTCGGTGCGCCCGACGAGGGCCGCTATTTTGCCGAGCTCGGTCGCGGAGGCGGTGCGACATACGAGCGCGGTGCCGAGGCCTTCCGTCACGAGCGTGCCCGCGAAGACCATTGATGTCTGATCGTCGAGCCCCGTGTCCGGAGCTGAGGGCTCGGCGGATTTTTCCGCGGGAAGCGATTCCCCCGTGAGCAGCGCCTCATCTATCTGCAGGTCATTGACGAAGACGAGCCGCGCATCGGCGGGCACTCTGTCGCCCTGCGAAAGCCGCAGCAAGTCGCCGGGGACGAGGCTCGCCGCGTCGACCTCCTTCTCGACGCCGCCGCGGATGACACGCGCACGCTCTCGCAGGTATGACTTCAGCCCCGCGAGTGCGCGCTCCGCCTTGTGTTCCTGATAGAAACCGAGCCCGACATTGACCGTAAGCGCGGCGAAAATAAAAAGGGAATCGCGCAAATGCCCTATCGAGAGTGTGATGATGCCCGCGATCGCAAGCACGAGGATGAGAGGGCTTTTGAACTGGTCCAGAAAAATGAAAAATCCTGCCGCACTGTGGGATTGCTCGATGATGTTGGCACCGTATATTTTCAGGCGCCGCGCGGCCTCGCCTTCGGTAATGCCATCGCGCACATCGCTCTCCAAAGCATCGACGACATCCGCCTCCGGCATGGACCAGAAGCTTTTTTCTAATACCTCCGCCTGTAAGGGCATCACGAGATTATATCCTGTTCTACACGGCGGAGAGGGGGAGATTCGAACTCCCGATGCCTTGCGGCATGGCGGTTTTCGAAA
>JBBUAA010000063.1:0-2946 GCA_038061075.1 Patescibacteria group bacterium
CACGCATCAAGGAAAATCTTATCGAAGATATCATCCCTGTGTTGGACGGCTTTGATATGGCGGCGGGAAGCGCCGCGTGGGAGGCAATCGACCCGCAGTGGAGGAGCGGCATCGATCAAATACGGAATCAGCTCCTCGATACTTTGGGGCGCCACGGTGTCGAGAGGTACGGAAAAGTCGGCGAGATGTTCGACCATGCCGAGCACGAGGCGGTCGAAGAGCGCGGGGACGTTGCGGGAGAGCCGGAAACTATTGCGAAGATACTGCGCTACGGCTACAAAATGAACGGGCGCGTCCTTCGGCCCGCGCAAGTCATAGTCAGGAAATAGAAAAGATTAAATGGAAAATCTAAAAAATCGGCACTTTCACTACTACTTGCTACTTGCTATTTAATATTTGCTATTCCTGAGTTATCAGATATATAATCCTAAACCACTATGGCCAAGATACTAGGTATTGACCTCGGTACGACGAACTCTGCAATAGCCGTGGTTAAAAGCGGCGAGCCGGAGATAATTGAGAATGCGGAGGGGGCGCGGACGACGCCGTCGGTCGTTGCCATTTCAAAGACCGGTGAGCGGCTTGTGGGGCTTCTCGCACGCCGCCAAGCGGTCACGAACCCCAAGAACACCATCTATCAGATAAAGCGCTTCATCGGACACTCCTTTGATGAGGCTGCGGTCGCAAAAGACCGCTCTGCCGTCGCTTTTGAGACGCAAAAATCCGCCAACGGAGGGCTGGAGGTCAAGATGGGCGACAAGTGGTACCGGCCGGAAGAGGTCTCGGCGATGATATTGCAGAAATTGAAGCAGGATGCAGAGGCACGGCTGGGAGAGACCATTACGGAGGCCGTCATCACAGTGCCGGCGTATTTCAACGACGCACAGCGGCAGGCCACGAAAGACGCTGGCAGAATAGCGGGCCTCGACGTGAAGCGCATCATCAATGAGCCGACTGCCGCGGCACTCGCATACGGCTTCAACAAAAAGAAGAACGAGAAGATAGTGGTTTTCGATTTCGGCGGCGGCACGTTCGACATTTCCGTCCTCGAGGTGGGGGATGATGTGATCGAAGTGCGTGCCACCGACGGCGATGCGCACCTCGGCGGCAAGGATATCGACCAGAAGATAATGGAGTGGATCGCCGACACCTTCAAGAAGGAGTCCGGCGTCGACGTGAGGAACGACGCCTTGGCGCGCCAGCGTCTCGATGAGGCTGCGGAAAAGGCGAAAATAGAACTTTCGACCGCGCTTGAGACGGAGATAAACATTCCTTTCATCACCTCGACCGATGCAGGACCGCAACACCTCCTCATCAAGATGACGCGCGCGAAGCTCGAAGAGCTCTCGCGCGAATTCCTCGACCGCGCGATGAGTATCTCAAAGCGCGCGATGGAGGCCTCGCCTTTCAAAATTGCCGATATCAACGAGATAGTGCTCGTCGGAGGCCAGACCCGCATGCCTGCGATGCAGAAAGCCGTCTCGGACTACTTCGGCAAGAAGCCCAACATGACGGTCAACCCCGACGAGGTCGTGGCAATCGGTGCCGCGATACAGGGCGGCATTTTGCAGGGTGATGTAAAAGACATTCTTCTGCTTGATGTCATTCCGCTTTCACTCGGCATCGAGACCTTGGGCGGCGTGGCGACAAAACTCATCGACCGCAATACGACCATTCCCACTTCGCGCTCGCAAACTTTTTCGACAGCCTCCGACAACCAGCCGTCGGTCGAGATACATGTGGTGCAAGGGGAGCGGCCGCTTGCCACGGACAACAAATCGCTCGGACGCTTCAATCTCGACGGTATCCCGCCGGCGCCGCGCGGAATGCCGCAGGTAGAGGTCTCTTTTGACATTGACGCCAACGGCATTCTCTCGGTCAAGGCAAAGGACAAGACTTCCGGCAAGGAACAATCCATCCGCATCGAGGCGACGTCGGGGCTGTCGGATGCGGACGTGGAAAAAATGCGGAAAGACGCCGAGGTCAATGCGGAATCCGACAAGCAAAAGAAAGAACTTATTGAGGCGCAAAACAACGCGGACCAATTCGTCTATGCGGGAGAAAAAGCGCTCAAAGAGCACGGGGAGAAAGTGGGCGAGGATATCAAGAAAAATGTACAGGAAAAAATCGATGCCTTGAAAGCCGCCCGTACGGGTAGCGATGCCGCGGCCATCAAGAGCGCTTCCGAAGCTCTCTCGACCGCAATGTCGACGATAGGCGAGGCGATGTCAAAACAACAGCAGCAGACTCCGCCGCCCGAGCCGCCGAAGGACGACCAAAAGCCGCCCGAAGAGTCAAAGTAGTGAAATGCTATTTCTCCCGCCGTACACACGGGAGGACTTGGACGTCGATTCAGAATGCGTCATCATTCTGCTTACGGAGTAGTAATGCATCTCGTCGTATTATAGTTACTTCTGCCATGGCAGAGGATGCCATAATTTACGAACGGAGCTTGAACTCGGTTCGGTATTCCTTTTCACGGGTAATCTTATTTGCAAGTACGATGTCGATGTAATCAGTCATACCAAGATATTCCGCTACGGCTTCCAACTCCTCCTCGCAAGGATGCGGGCATATAAAAACGGACTTTTGATAGTGAACAAATCCGAGCGCTTTGAGCATACCCGCGAATCTATCCCTCGATTGTTTAGAGTGAGTCGGGACGTCAAACATGATCAGTCTCCACATCCTGTCCCATGTCTTCTGCGGTTTCGGTCGTAACATCATCAATGCCGCGCGATTGACCAC
The DNA here is from genome assembly GCA_038061075.1 of Patescibacteria group bacterium. Lineage (GTDB taxonomy): Bacteria > Patescibacteriota > Minisyncoccia > Phycocordibacterales > UBA2100 > UBA10103. Next base: position 2,749 of record JBBUAA010000063.1, read on the forward strand.
TGTTTTTCCGGCTTCGCTCACGCTGATGGCTGAAGTGCCGTCCGCCGCTCGTTCGATGTGTATGTATTTCTTATCGACGATATACTTCGAAATCGTCCGCAATTGACGATCCGACGCCGCCTGCAGAGCCTTGAGATCCCTCATCGCACGATACACGCTCAAGGAATTTCGGGACGGATGACTCGAGAAGGCGATGGA
>JBBUAA010000064.1:0-2694 GCA_038061075.1 Patescibacteria group bacterium
AAGGCTTCGCTCCTCGGCTCGGTGGAGGATTTTCAGGCGGCCGCGAAAGCAAAGGGACTGGCGCTCGAATGCCGCGCCCCCGAAGGAACGGTCACTATACAGGGTGATGAACAAAAATTCCGCCAGCACGTTATCCGCAATCTTCTCGACAACGCCATCCGCTATACCCCCCGCGGATGGGTACGGGCCACGCTTGAAAAGACTCCCGCCGGTGTGCGCCTCTCGGTGAAGGATTCCGGCGTCGGCATTGCTCCGGCGGATACAGAAGGACTTTTTGTCGAGGGCGGGAAAGGGGCGCATTCGACGAGCATCAATCCGGAGAGTACGGGCTATGGGCTCTTCGTGGCAAAAACCGTCGTGGAGGCGCACGGAGGGACCATTCGCGCCGAGTCGGCGGGGACGGGTAAGGGCGCCGAATTCATCGTGGAATTGTCCGCGTGATGAACTTTGCCCGCGCCGAAAATTGGTATACAGTGTCACATCATATGGCGTCAAAAAAATTGTCGACGGAACCATACAAGGGCGTACGGGACTTCTATCCCGAGGACCAATTCCTCCAGCGCTACATATACGAACACATGGAGCGCATTTGCGAGCTTTTCGGTTACGAAGAGTACGGCGGGTCGGTCTTGGAACCGGCGGAATTGTACAAAAGCAAGACTTCGGAAGAGATAGTCAACGAGCAAACGTATACCTTCACTGACCGCGGCGATCGCGAAGTGACCCTCCGTCCTGAAATGACGCCGACCTTGGCGCGTATGATAGCGGCACGCTCGCGGGAGATACCGCTCCCCGCCCGCTGGTACACCATAGCCAATGTCTTTCGCTATGAGCGCCCGCAGCGCGGACGCGTCCGCGAGCACTGGCAGCTCAATGCGGATTTGATCGGTGTCTCGGGCGTAGAAGCCGATGCCGAAATAATCGCAATCGCGCACGGGATATTGCGCAGTCTCGGCGCCGATGAGCACAATTTTGAGATCCGCGTTTCCGACCGGCGCATCCTCGATGCCGTCTACAGCTCGGCGGACATCCCCGGAGAGATGCACACCGATCTGACGCGCCTTTTGGACCGCCGTCTGAAACTCACGGATTTCGAGGCGCAAGTCTCCGCACTGATCGGGGATAAAAAGAAAACCCGTACACTACTCGAAGAATTGGAGCACATTACGTCGACCGCGTACCTCGAAGAGCTCCGCACACAGCTCGAATATATGGGCGTGCGCAACATGGTCGTGGACACGGGGGTCACGCGCGGATTCGACTACTACACCGGCATGGTGTTCGAGGTCTTCGACAACGACCCGAGCAACCGCCGCTCGCTCTTCGGCGGCGGCCGCTACGACAATCTGCTCAGCCTTTTCGGTAGCGAGACAATACCCGCCGTCGGGTTCGGCATGGGCGACGTGACCGCGCATGATTTTCTGGAAGCGCATAATCTGCTGCCGCGCTACGCGCCGGCGACCGAGCTCATGATCGCGATAGTCGAACCCGAAGCGAGCAGCCACGCGATAAAGCTCGCGCAGGACCTGCGGCGGGAGGACGTGACCGTCGCCGTCAATTTCTCCGGCAAGCGCGTCGGCGACCAGATCCGGCAGGCGGATAAAATGAAGATACCCTTCGTCATCGCCGTGGGAACGAACGAGCGGGAGAGCGGGCGCTACATCGTGAAAAACCTCTCGACCGGCGCGGAAATCACCCTACCGGCCGACCGCATCAGCGAACATCTCTTCTCCTCGCTTGGATAATTCCCCCATTGGTGAGAAAATGGTGCGTCATGCGCACCGTTGTTTTCGATATCGAAACCGCGAACTGGATGTCCGATATCGGCTCCAATGATCCGGCCGACCTCACAATAGCGCTCGTAGCTATCCACGATTCGGAGACGGACAGCTATTCGAGCTATCTCGAACACGAATTGCCCGAACTGTGGAAGGTCCTTGAGCGCACCGATATATTGGTCGGCTACAATTCCGACCACTTCGATATTCCCCTCCTCAATAAGTATTACCCCGGCGACCTCACGGGCATCAAAAGCCTCGACCTCATGCACGAGGTCTACCTCGCCATGGGCCGGCGTCTCAAACTCGATACGATTGCCGAAGCGACGCTCGGCGAGAAAAAAAGCGCGGACGGCGCACAATCGCTCCGTTGGTGGCGCGCGGGTGACGTGGAAAAAGTCCGCGAATATTGCCTCAAAGACGTCGAGCTCACAAAAAAGATACTCGACTATGCGCTCGCGCATCAGAGCCTCAAGTACTCCGAACTCGGCAAGCCGCGCGAAGTAAAACTCGACACCTCGAAATGGCTCTCAGGCGGGAGCCGCGCGATGACCCATACGCTCGGGTTCTGACTTGGTGCCTGGGCCCGGAATCGCGCCGGGGACCTTCGCTTCTTCAGAGCGACGCTCTAACTAACTGAGCTACCCAGGCAGGCGAGAAAAATATACCACACTACTGCCCAGATTGCATGAACGCCGGCAGTTTCGTCTGAAGGTCTTTCCACATTTTCTCAAAGTCGCTGAACTGCGCCTCGGCCCTCGCGCCGGTCCCCTGTATCTGGTTTATCGTCTTTGTCATGCTCTCCACCACGGGGGCCAGATACACCGTGTAGAGCCAGAGCGGCGCCACGACGAAGATGATGATGTAGATAATGAACTTGATGAGACCGCCCCAAAAGGCGTTGCGACGCATTTTG
>JBBUAA010000065.1:0-12069 GCA_038061075.1 Patescibacteria group bacterium
GGCGACCTGTGGTTGCTCAACGACGGTTTCGATGATGTCCGACTCGGCCTCTTGAGTGTTGGTGTCGGGTTTAACAACATCCGCTGCTACTGTTTTGGCTACAATGACCTTCGGCTCCGCTTCCTGCACAGATACAGATGTCGTCGCATTTTCCGCTGACGATGTTGCCGTCGCCGTTATCATTGTTTCCGGCGTGCTCGTGGAAGTTAAAGTCGCCGTTGCTACGGTGGCGACGATCGGGCCGTTCCCTCCTCCGCCCCCTGATTGAGATTGCGATGCGGGCGTCTCCGGCACATCCTCCTCTTCGGCAACAAAATCTTCGTACATCACGTCACCGCCCGCAGGAAGCTCTACGTCCACTGCACCATCGCCGTCGTAATCGATTGCAAGATTGCCTGCCGATGCGAGAGTACCGTCAGTAAAGGAAAGGCTTGCGACTGTATTTGCTGTGGAAGGAACACCCATGAAGGTTGCGGAATCTACTAGCGTACCGTCCTTGTATTCTTCCACCTCAAGCGCAAACGTGCCCGCAGCGATGCCATTGAGCGTCAGGGTCGGATTGGAATCCGAAGGCACGGTGATTACCTGCACTTCGCCGTATTCTGCATACGTGGCACCAGGAATGGTCGCGACATCTGCGTTAATCGTGTTGCCGCTTGAATCTGTGGCAGAGAGAGTGAGCGGTGAGTGAAGCACAAACCGGAGGTGGTGAGTATTCGTCAAAGCTGGACCAGAGGACGAGATGTTTTCAGGAAGGAGAGCGGAAGTTTCCTCAATAAGATTCTCAAAAATGAACGTGCGAAGTTCTTGTACTTCAAGAAGATTTTTATGATTTTTGCGTATAACACTAGGAACCGGTACACCTAGGATTTTGTTGTAATTATCCAGATTCACCCACCATCGTTTTACGCCATCAGTTTCGCTCATTGCGAGCGCACTCGGCACGACAACAGTACCGTCGCCATCGACGACTTCGTTTGGCGTATAGGAAATGCGATCTTCATACGTGGTGCAAATCGGCCTGTTGAAAGAAATGACCACGTTGGTACATTCCCGTACCGTCTTGTACGTAATCCCGGCAAGTGTATTTTCGCCAATCCCCGCAATCTGATGGACGGTGATACCTGCCGGGGCCTGCCACGACGACCCTATGAGGGCCTTCAACTCTTCGGCCGCATTGAGGAGGGATTCTCTTCCGACCGCCGGACTCACGATATCGTCATATGCGGGCTGCGTGCGCCCTTCTTCTCCGATCAGAAAACTGTGCAGCTCTTCCGCATTGCCTACCGCAAGCCCGTACGCATCGATATACGCCTGTGTTGCGCTGCCTGCATCAAACGTGACGAGAGGCGTCGTGATGGATGCGCCCGCGTTTTGATAATAGTCAGAATCCGGCAATAGTTGATATATCAGCGGCGCGGTATTCGCAAAATCGCGCGCCCGTTCGTCCGACAAAACAAAAGGTATGCCGGTATCGAAGCCGTGCAAGAGAGCCCCGACGGCTTTTGGTGTGCCTATTTGTGGCACCCCAACCAGAATGAGTCGGTCAACGAGCTCTGCGGCTTCATTCCCAAGCCTGCTGATGAGCGCCTTCGCGACGAGTCCGCCATTGGAGTGCCCGATGATCGTCACCTTGCCCGTGCGTGAATCTGCCGCGAGTCTGCGAAGCTCCTGCTCGATGTACGGAGTACTGGTCGCACGGCTATAGTAGACCTCCCCGGGTGACTCCTCCTTGCCGTTCTCGAGAATGTCGGGTATCGAAAGGCGCCAGTCGTACGGCACCGCAGCATAGTCTTCTATGGCCCCATCTGCTTTTTTCTGTGCCAGATCCTCTAAAAAGGCTTCATAGATCGGAACGTTTATGACCGGGGCGGCGGTAAAAACATCTATCACATCTTTTGTGTAGACGCCTTCGCTTTCGCTTGCGCCGCCTTCGTCAAGGTACAAACGCCGGACTTGTTCATCGGTACCGTCCCATAACTGCTCTCCGTTTTCGTACAACTTCGACCCCATGATTCCGGGCAAAAAGAGCACGTTGGAGAAACAATCCTCCGTGCAGGGTGGCGGGCCGTCGTTGACATACTCAAATATGGCCGCCTCCGTATAGGCATCAGGACCGAATGTGTCCTGCGAAGAGCGGTCGGCAAGCCACGCGGCGAGGTCATCGTCGGTATAGGGCGATGTCGTATCCGTATCGGTAGCGGGATCGTACACGCTCTTCGTCTCCGGTAATTCGGCGGCAAAGAACATATAGGTACCGGAGGGGATTGCGGCGTCTCCGAGGAACGGCAGGGAGAACGTGAAGGTATGCGTGCTCGTGGCGCTCTCGCTGAATGCGACGTGTACGAGGTCGTAGTTCTCTCCGCGTATCGGCACTCCTCCTTCCAGAGCGAACGTATCGGGGTCTATGCGGGTCAATATGTACACGCCGCGGGACTGCGGTACATTGCGGAACCACGTGAGGAGCTCCTCCACTACCCATTCCCCATCGACGCTCGTGAGTTCGGAGGAGCGGACCGTGACGGCATCGGGAAAAACGGATGGGTCGACCGGATTGCCGTTGTACAGAATGAATCCCGCGTGTTCGACTTGGAATGACGGCTCGAAGGTAATCTCAATATCTTGCGCGGACGCGTAGAATGGGATTAGAAAAACAGCCGCGCAAAAGATGTATGAGAGAGGTTTTGTTCGAGACATACGGTGGGGCTAGAACGGCAGGTTTATGAAATCCAAGATGAATGAGTCCATGAAATAGCTTGCGAGAATGTACAGGCCGAGGAGAGCGAGTATGAGGAACCGATGCCGACGGATACGTTCGAGAAATAAACTTGAGACGATAATGAGTGCAGGGACGGTGATGAAGAGAACCCTTTGCGTGATGGCGTCCCATATGAAAACAGGGAGGAAAGAAAGTAACGTCAGCCACATGAACACGGATTCTTTCCGGAACGGTTTTCCGCTCTCTTTAAGAAGCGGGTACAGGCTAGGGAAAAAGAAGAGCCAGCCGAAATTAAACAACGAGCCGAAACTTTTTATGTATTCCAAGAGCCTGCTCTGGTAGACGTACTTCCCCTGAAAGGCGAGCCAATTGAAATACGTATAGTCGTATACGAACAGTGAATAGATATTCATCGTGACAAAGGGGCCGGCGGCGATGAGCCCGCTCACGAACAATTTACGTACGAGCCGCATCCACTGCCCCCAATGGAGAAAAAGAATGCTTCCCGCCAAGACGATGTACCCCAGCAAAGCATATTCTTTGAATACACCTCCGACACCTATCGCGGCCGCCGAGAAGTAGAGCCACTTCTCCCTTCCCGTCTGCATATAGCGCAGAGCGCAATAGAGAGAAATGATGTAGAACATCCAGCCGCTCATGTCCATCAGGTATGCAAGGCCACCCGTCACGGCGGCGTAATTCGTGACTAAAAACAGTGTGGCGACAAATGAGACCTCCGGACTTCTCGTGAGTCTCCGCAAGAGCGCATAGAAAACCATCCCCGTCACGACATAAAAAATACTGTTCATGAGAAGCCACGAGATATGAATGTTCCCTATGACGGCGTCAACGAGCACCAGCAGCGCGACCCCGAAGAATCCCGTAATGACCCTGAACGGGACGAATCCGTCGGGCACAATGCCCGTTTGCAGGAGCTGCATCATCTCCAAATACGAGCCGCTATCCCCTTTGATGGTCGGATGAAGCACGGCAATTGTGAAGGCCGCCAATGCAGGGAGGAGCAACCACAGATATTTCCCGTACGTGGAAAATCTCCACCACGACCTGAACATCGTCCAAAAAGCGGAAACACCGTCTTTCCAATTTATCTTTTTCCCCTCTTCATAGGTGCGCCCTCCGGAATATGAAATGCCGATCTCGGTGACCCTGAAATTATTTTTGGCCACTATCGCGGTGACTTCGGGTTCAAAACCGAAACGGTTCGACCGCAGGTCGGGCAAGATCTTGGCAAGGGCGTCCTTGGTAAAAACCTTGTAGCACGTCTCCATGTCGGTGATGCCCAACCCCGTAAACATATTGGAGACCGCGGTCAGGAGCCAGTTGCCGAAATAATGCCAATCGCGGAAAATCCTGAACAATGTATATTCCGCGAACCGCGAACCGTATACGACATCCGCCGTGCCCGCCAAAAGCGGCGCGAGGAGGGCGGGATATTCATTTGGGTCGCATTCCAAGTCGGCGTCCTGTACCAAAATAAAATCACCCGTCGCTTGCGCGAAGCCGGCACGAAGCGCACTGCCCTTGCCGCCGTTTTTCTCTTGAAAGATAATCTTGTACTTCCCCGTCGCGACCAAGTCCTTCAGAATGTCCCGTGTGCCGTCGGTAGAATAATCATCCACCAAAATAATTTCTTTGCTCAGCCCCGCTGCGGGACCGGCCTCTACCAATCGCAAGACATCCAAAAGAGTCTTCTTCTCATTAAAAATCGGAACAACCACCGAGAGCGTTTTCATGAGGCGTTATCTGCGTGCTTGCCCTATGTATACACACTTTGCGGATAAAAGACAAACATGCTCTAGCGGACTTTGCGTACCACGTATGAGTATCCCAATTGCGTCGCGCCGAGGAATTCCGGCAGAGTGTTTATTTCGTGAGGCATTTTTTCGCACGCGTTCATGTTGATCTCGAAGCACGTGCCTGCGGCCACTTCGCCCGCACCGCACCGTTTTGTACAGAGCGTCCGTACCATCCATATGGAATGAGTGTCCGATAATTGCGCGATATACGCAGCCTCTTGCTCTGCGCGATAGGCGGTGGCGGTCAGCGGTTTGAAGTCGCTCGCGGGCAGCCGGTCGCGATTTTGCAGGAGAAACACGAAGCGGCTCATCTGCCGCCGCTCCTCATCCAGAAGGTCGAGCGAATCGGCATTGACCGGCAGCGTCAGGCGCCTCGCCGAGTGGTCGACGATGAACGCGGTGTCGGACGTATTGTAGTTCCGTATGATGGTCTGCAGTAGTACGGTCTCGGACGACGGTTGCCAGTAGAGCGTTATAGCCTGCACGCCGACTGCGAGGAAGAGCATGCCGCTTAGGGCAAGCGCGGCCACGGCCGCCTTCGTGCCGAGTTCGCTCATGAGTATTGCCGCGGAAAACGCACAGGCCAGTGTCAGAAGTATTGCGTATCGCGGGAGGATGTCGAAGCCGATGATTACGTGAAATATCACGTACACCAGCACGGGGTGCGCGCATGCTATCGCGAGGTACATCCTTTTCCGCGGAGTATCGAAGAATGCTCTTTTGGAGAGTGCGAGGAATAGTATCGCGAGCACGCCTGCGACATACAGTATGACGAGCGGCTGGCTCTGCAATGCAAAAAGGAGCGGCTTCCCGAGCCTCGTGGCCCAGTCTATAGTCCCCTCGGCTGTTTTCGTCGAGACGTCCGAAAAATTACCCGATATCTTGTATCCCTGATAGAGGAAGGATATCTGTGTCAGAGCGAAGAGCACAATGAGATACCAGTACCGGCGCAGGTGCCCCAGCAGGTCATGCACGCTGATGTGCCGGAGCAAGAGCGCGTAGAGCGTGAGAAGCGCTATCGAGAACACGCCGACATAGCTTTGGAAAAAGACGAGCACGCCGCTCCACACGAGAAGCGCCGTGTACCGTTCCGTCCGCATGAACGGAGTGTTCAGCCGCGACAGGTAATATTCGTTGGCAATGAATACGGCGCTCATTGCGGCGACCATGATGATATAGAAGACCCAGACTTTCGCCGTATGCAGGAATTCGATGACGAGCACGTTGGAGAGGAGCAAGAAGAGAAAAAGAACGAGCGAGAGTGCGAGCGGGCCTCGGATTTCCCGTTTCTTGAAGTAAAAGAAAAAGAAGAGAAGCGTCGCAAGCGCGCCGACACCGCTTACGAGGCGGAGTATATAGAGGAGCTCTCCCGTATTGCCGGCGACCCATATCTTCGCCGCCACGATCGAAAAGTCCGACAACGCCAATACGGCGCCGACGACCGGCACCAAGACTGCTGTATCGACGTATGTTTGCGGCCCCCCGTAGTACGTGCCGGAAGCCGGAAAATCCCAGCCCGGAAGCGTCGTGTGTTCGATAGCGGAGAGCGCGCTCGTCAGAAAATAGCTCTCGTCGAAAATGATATCGGGATTGTTGCCGAACGGGTTCGGATTCAATAATGCGAATGCGATAAAAACGAACACCGCCGCAAAAAGCAATCCTTTCCAAACCGTCATGAGAGCACGATAGCGCAAAACGGACGACGGGGCGAATGGTTCGGAGTACCGGAGCGCGGTACGCTCCAGAGAGGTTTTCAAACGCTCTCGACCACCTCCTGCCTCTTGAAGATATACGTTCTGTTGATGAAGAAAATAACGATGGCAAGCATGGGTGCGATGATGGCTTGGGCGAACAGGTACCAGATGAACAGATACTCCACAAAGACGTACATGAGACTTGCGTTCAGGGTAATACTGATGACCTGCATGCCGAGATAGAGCGGGAGCTGGATATGCAGGCGGTCGCGCGAGGAATCCTTGAACGTCCAGAGTTTTTGCAAAAGAAAACTGATAGAGAACGCGACGAGGAACGCCCCGACGGTCGAAACGAGATAATAGATATGGAAGACGTCGGTGAGAATATAGAGCACGGTGAGATTGACCGAGAACGCAAAACCGCCCGCGATGCAAAACCGGATGAACTGCGCGTATTTTTGCACCAGTTCGCGTATGCGTGTCATAGGGTGAAAAGTTTTAGCTTGAAACCCGCCTTCGCCAACGCATAGAGTGCCAGCGTCTTGAATGTCAGGAACGAGTACAGGATGGACCTCGGGATGGAGATGGATGTATGCTCCTCCTTGTAGCTACACCGTATCGGTATCTCGCCTATCCGAAGGCCGGCGAATTTCGCCTGCGTGATGATCTCAAAACTAAAGAGAAAGTCGTCGGATGCGGCGTCGAGCGCGACTGTCTCCGCCAAACGTTTGGTGTACACGCGGAAGCCCGTGTGGAACTCCGAGAGCGGGAGGTTGAGGACCAAGCGCTCTATTGTGCTAAGCCCGATATTCGCGAGGTAACGTGCCAACGACATGTGGTCCTGCAGAGGCTGTAGAGGATCGATGAAGCGGGAGCCGAGCACGAGGTCGTAGCCCTCTCGCGCCTTTGCAAGCGCCGCCGGTATCGCCGAAGGGTCGTACTGGCCGTCCCCGTGGAGGTCGACGATGTATTCGGCTCCGAGCTCGATCCCCTTCCTGATGGAATATTTCACATTTCCCCCGTACCCCAGATGCCCGTGCGTGTACGTTTCAATTCCCAAACGCTTCGCAACTTTGAGTGTGTCGTCCGTCGAAGCGTCGTCGACGAGAATTATCCGGCCAACCGAATCTTTCGGGATGCGCGTATAGGTGCGCTCGAGGACATTGGCGCAATTGTACGCGAGAATAACGCAGACGGATGTTTTCTCTCCGCGCGGCATAGATTCGACACTATAGCATGAGTGGTATAGTATGGCCGCCATGAATCCCGTTAGAAGTCGCGGAAGTTCTGAATGCGGTGTATCCTCAATAAGCTCTCGTATGGTCGAGTTTTTACAAAATCTGGATAATGAGTCGGAAGCGCAAGCTTCCTACTTCTAACGGGATGAAAGCCGTTATTCTCGCAGGGGGCTCCGGCACGCGGCTGCAGCCGCTCACGCTCGTCACGAACAAGCATTTGCTGCCGGTATACGACAAGCCGGTCATTTATTATGCGATCGAGAAACTGGTCGACGCGGGCATAACGAAGATAATGGTCGTGACTTCGCCTAGCAACATCGACTCCTTCGTGAAGCTGCTCGGTTCGGGCCAGCGCTTCGTCCCTAAGGGTACGACCGCCAAACAGATACAGATCGTCTACGGCATCCAGAACGAGCCGAACGGCATCGCGTACGGACTTTTTATTGCGGAAGATTACATCGGAAAAGACAACTGCGTACTTTTCCTCGGCGATAACATTTTCCTCGACGATATCACGCCGGCCATACAGAAATTCAAAAAAGGCGCGGCCGTGTTCCTCAAAAAAGTGCGCGACCCGAAGCGGTTTGGTATCGCTACCGTGAAGCGCGACAAAATCACCTCGCTCGAGGAAAAACCCGCCAAGCCGAAAGGCGACATGGCCGTGACGGGACTCTATATATACGACAACACCGTCTTCAAGAAGATACGCAAGATACCGCCGAGCGAGCGGGGCGAATACGAAATAACCGACGTGAACAAGTTGTACCTTGAAGAAGGCTCCCTCCACCATCATGTTCTGAATAAGGAATGGTTCGATATCGGCACCATCGAGAGCCTGCACACGGCATCACGTTTTATGAAGCAACGCGCAAAAAAATGAAGCCTCTGTTCAAAAGAAGGACTATTGTCACAGGTGGGGCCGGCTTCATCGGGAGCAATTACCTTAACTACGCCGTCAAGAAATATCCGCGGGAGCTTTTTATAAACGTCGACGCGCTGACGTACGCGGCCGACGTGCGCAACATCACGGTGCAGGGCAAAAAGAACTACGTCTTCGAGAAGGCCGACATCTGTGACCGCGCGACGATGACCGCTATTTTCGAGAAATACAAGCCGACTCATCTCATCCACTTCGCATCCGAGACGCACGTGGACCAGAGCATCATGGACCCGGGCCTTTGCCTCCGGACGAATGTCGGGGGCACCAACGAGCTCCTCCTCCTCGCGCGGAGCCACAAGCTCTCGCGCTTCCACCTCGTCTCGACCGATGAGATTTACGGTGAGCTCGGCAAAAATGACGCGCCGTTCACCGAGGAGTCGCCCTATGATCCGCGCAATCCGTACAGCGCGTCGAAAGCGGCGGCGGAGCTTTTGTTCATGTCGTACCAAAATACCTTCAGCCTCCCCGGCGTCATTACCCGGAGCTCCAACAACTACGGGCCGCGGCAGGACGTGACGAAACTCATCCCGAAATTCATCACGAATTTGCTCCACGGGAAAAAAGTGCCGCTGTACTCGGTGGGAGAACATATCCGCGACTGGCTGTACGTCGACGACAATGTGCGCGCGCTCGACCTCGTATTCCGCAAAGGGCGCGACGGCGGCATTTACAATATCGGCGGGAGCTCGGAATATACGAATCTCGACGTGACCAAGACGCTCCTCCGCATGCTCCGGAAGACCGAAAAAGAGATAGAATACGTGGCCGACCGCGCGGGACACGACTTCAGGTATGCGCTCTCAAGCAAAAGAATAGGGAGAGAGCTCGGATGGAAACCTCGCGTGCGTTTCGAGAACGGCATAAAAAAGACGATCAGCTTCTACAAAAAAAGACTAACGCAGGTATGACGTCATATCCCAAACATCATTTCGTAAAAACGGGACATATCCCCCGCTGTCAGATCTGTAATTCTGCAAAGGTGCATACGGTACTTGACCTCGGACATCAGCCGCTCTGCGACACGCTCGTCACGAAGGAGTCCCTCAACGAACCGGAGAAAACATATCCGCTCCGCATGGTGTGGTGCCAAACATGCACGGGTGTGCAGATAGATTACTGCGTCGACGGCAAGGAGGTCTACCATCCCGACTACCCGTACCGGAGCGGTATATCGAAGCCCCTCGCCGACTATCAACGGCAGATATGCCTTTCGCTCATCGGGAAATACGATCTGACCCCGAAGGACCTCGCTATCGACATCGGCTCCAACGACGGCACACTCTTGAGTGGTTTCAAACGGGAAGGTATACGGATACTCGGCGTCGAGCCGACCAACATCGCAAAGTATGCGAACGCCCACGGCATTCCGACCATCCAGTCGTTCTTCGATATCAAGACCGCCAAGCAGATCAAGAAAAAATACGGTCCTGCGGCGGTCATAACAACGACGAACGTCTTCGCCCATATGCAGACCATCGGCGAGGTCGTGATGGGCATCCACGAGCTTCTGGAAGACGACGGCGTATTCATTTCCGAAACGCACTACCTCCTCGACGTGATACAGGGCGGGCAATTCGACACCATCTACCACGAGCACCTGCGGACGTATTCTCTGCGTTCGCTCATCGCGCTTTTCGCTCCGTACGACTTCACGGTCACCGATGTCGAGCGCGGCGACCGGTACGGTGGCAACATCCGCGTGCACGTGACGAAAGGCCGCGGGAGAAGCGTGAGTCCGCGCGTGGCGAAGCTTCTGCAAGAGGAGCGTGCCGCGGGACTTGGCAAACTGGCAACCTACACGAAATTCGCGGCGCGCGTGCAAAAAGCGCGCCTTGAATTTATGGATTTCCTTATCAAGACAAAGCGGTCGGGAAAATCCATTGTCGGGAAATCGTGCCCCGGCCGCGCCTCGACGCTCCTGAATTACTACGGCGTTGATACGGAGTACATCCCCTACCTCGCGGAGTTGCCGACATCGTTGAAGCTGGGCATGTACCTGCCGGGGAAACATATCCCCGTAGTGAACGAGAAAATCCTCCTTAAGGAACAGCCGGATTACGTGGTGCTTCTCTCATGGCACTATGCCGACGTCATTATGAAGCGCCTGAAGGCGGCGGGATTGAAGTCGGACTTCGTCATTCCCCTCCCCGACCTCCGCATCGTTAAAAATTCAAAGGTTTAAATGTTGAACATCGGTATCGTCGGCGGCGGTTTTGGAAAAATCGGCTTGAAGCCCGCCTTTGACTCCATTCGTGGATGCAGGGTCGTCGGCGTATGCGCGGGAAGGTCCGACTGGCGGACATTTCTGGAGCGGAACGACCTCGACGCAGTCGCGCTGGCCGTCCCCCCGCATGTGCAATACCAGATAGCCAAAGCCGCGATACGGAAAGGTCTGCATGTATTCGCCGAAAAGCCGCTCGCCGCAAACCTGAAAGAAGCGAAAGAGCTGTGTGCCCTCGCGAAGAAAAAAAGAGTCACTCACGGAATTGACTTCATGTTTCCCGAGATAGCTGAGTGGCAGAAGGTAAAGGAATTGCTCGACAAAAAAAGGTACGGAGCCTTGGAGCATGTGTCGGTCGAGTGGGATTGGATGAGCGGCGACCTCAAGTACGGCAGAAAAACGTGGAAAACGAGCGTGAGAGATGGCGGCGGAGCGTTGTCTTTTTATTTTTCGCACGGCCTCCATTATCTGGAGCACTTTGCGGGCAAAATACAGGATGCCCGCGCATCATTTACGTACTCCCCCAAGAGCCTGAACGGCGGCGAAGTCGGCCTTGATATGCTGTTGAAATTCAAGGGAGGCGCCACGGGCGACGTGCATGTCTCGTGCAACACGCCGAAGCTCGTGCGGCATCGTCTTACGTTCGTCTGCGAACGCGGGGCGATAGTGCTCGACGGCAAAAATACGATTACGGACAAATTCACGGTCACGGTGTCGGGTAAGGCAGGCACGCACCGTGTGCGTGTCAGGAAAGATACGGGCCGCAAAGGCGAGGACGAGCGGGTGAGGAGCGTGAAGAAATTGGCCGAGAGATTCGTCAATGCATGCGTCGCCAAAAAGCAGACAACGCCGTCATTCGCCGACGGCGTACGCGTGCAGGAGTTGATAGAAAGAATACGTGCCGAAGACAAGCGGTAGATCGGTTCCGCCGACAAGGAGTGCTACCGAAAATATGGACACGCCGTGTCCATATTTCCTTATGTTTGGTGCACGTCTACTCCGAAAACAGGCGCTGGAGCTTTTCTACCAAAAACGGCAACGAGTGCTCTTTGAGAATATAGGCGCGGGACTTCTCTGCTATTTCAACGCGGCGCTCCTCCGGTAGCACGAGTGCCGCCTCAATGCCGCGCGCCACCGATGTCGGAGAATCCGCGTCGACGAGCAGTTCGTCGGGGATAACGCCGCGCAGGACGTCGTTGGCGGCGACGACGATGCAGCCGCACGCCATCGCCTCACCGATGGTTTTGTCGAAACTTCCCGACGGCGTGAGATTCACGTAGAGTGCGTGAGACGTGTACGCCGTGGCGGCTTCGTCATTGCGAACGGCGGGTTTGAATGAGACATTCGGCACCGCGGAGAAACGTTGCTTTAATTCACGCGCGAATGCCTCGCGCCCAAGGGTCGGGTCGCCGACAATATCCGCAGTAAAGATAACTCCCT
>JBBUAA010000066.1:0-10635 GCA_038061075.1 Patescibacteria group bacterium
CCGCGATGGGGGCGGCGGATTTTTGGGCGGACAAAGATAAGGCGCAGACCGTGCTTAAAGAGTATCAGGAACTGAAGGCCAAGCTTGCGGGCGGCGGCGGATACGAAAAAAGCCACGCGCTCGTCACCATAGTCTCCGGCGCGGGCGGCGACGACGCCGAGGACTTCTCCCGCATCCTCTTTGAAATGTACAAAAAGTATGCGGCGGCGAAAGGCTGGAACACGGGACTACTCTCATCCAATGAAAATTCGATGGGCGGATTCCGGAGTATCTCATTCGAAGTCGACGGCTCGGGCGCGTACGGTGCCTTGAAGCACGAAGCGGGCGTACACCGCCTCGTGCGCATGTCGCCGTTCAATTCCGCAGGGAAGCGCCAGACCTCGTTTTCGCTCGTTGAAGTCCTGCCGAAGCTACCCGACCTTCCTGAGACGCACATTCCTGAAAAAGAACTCGATATATCGGTCGCGCGCTCCGGCGGCCCCGGCGGGCAAAACGTCAACAAACGCGATACGGCGGTGCGTATGACGCACATTCCGAGCGGCATCAGCGTGCAAGTCACTTCCGAACGCAGTCAGGCGCAAAATCGGGAAAAGGCGCTCGAAATGATACGCGGTAAACTCTACCAATTGCGCGAAGCGGCCCAGATGCAGGAATCGCGTGGTCTCTCTGCGGGCGCTTCGACCAAAATAGAGTGGGGGAGCCAGATACGCTCATACGTCCTTCATCCGTACCAGCTCGTGAAGGACCACCGGACGGACCATGAGCGCCGTGACGTTGAAAAGGTATTGAATGGAGACATCCAATCTTTCATCAATGCGGAGAAAGGCTTACAATCAAGCCCATAGGCGCTCATATGACCGAATTCAAGACGGAACAGGTGGGACAGAGTGAAACACTTCGCCACTTGCGGAGGGAGAACCCGTTCCAACATGACGAAGACTTCCTACGCGAATTTGAATCCAGGAAAAAGATTGGACTCGAATCGGAGAAAATGTCTGCGGCTTTTATCAACTATTCGTATTCGACCGAGGTCAACCAACAGATTCGTGACTCATCAGATGCAGAATCCAAATATCGCGCCATTTGGCTCGCACACGAGCTTTTTCCGAACGATATCCATTACGCGGCGCAACTAGCGGCTGCGCTCATGCATCGCGACGAGCACGTTGAGCTTGCGGAACGCTTACTGCTACGGGTTGCGCGAGAAGAACCAACTGAGCGCCTGATCTTCGACCTCGCCAATGTCGAAAAACGGCTCGGAAAATATCAACAAGCAGACAAGCTCTTCGGATTCATCGAAACAAATTTCCCCCAATTCGATCAGGTGAAAGTCTTTGGAGCTCACGCAGATTCCCTGCGTTCGCAGGGGAGATACGAGGATATACTGCCGGTCGCCGAAAAAGGACTTGCGTCCGTCCCCGGCGATTCACGACTTAACAGCTTGAAATCAGTCGCTCTCATCAGAGTAGGACGACCAGAAGAAGCTCTCACGTTCATTCAGCGGCATCTTGAGAAAACTCCGGATGATACTGAAGCCCGTGTCGCCGAGGTGGAAGCACTTACCGCAGTAGGTCGACTCAGTCAGGCGATATCAGGGATTGACAAAGTAATTAGCTCGCGCCCACAAAGATCAACACCCCACGGCGTGAAGGCTAATCTTCTGTTGAGAACGGGCCGAATCGACGATGCGATAGCGGAATGTGAAAAGGCATTACAGCTGGAACCGAACGCCATCAGGGTGCAAGGCCTCAAGGCGAAAGCATTACTCGCTGCAAGAAGATATGCGGAGTGCACAGAGTACGTGGCTTCGCTTGACCAAGCTGTCGTTTCAAAAGACGAACATCTCATGTGGACACAGGCAAAAGCGTTCGGATTTTTAGGGGATTTGATGCACTGCAAACAGCGGCTTCTACAGCTCATGAACATAAATCCCAGGCTGAATTACGCAGCCGCATTCGTGGCAATGGTTCGGCGCGCTGACAAGCCGGAAAGGAACGAAGTAACCTTCATAACACATACCCTGAGAAATATAGTCGGGGACGAGAAGCTGCGCCGGATTGAAAAAGAGGCCGAGACGTTCGATTGGGGGGTTCTCGACACCAGTCCTGAGGAAGAGGCGTATTCGCGGGAGGTGAGCAATACATTCTGGTCAGGTCTTTATGACCACCCGATTGATTCCAACGCCCGCACGGTGTCATTATTTCCGCATTCACGCGATGCACGCGAGTAATTCTTGGACAAGAGCGAGAGGTTAACGACATACGATATCGTTATATTCCCGATGAGCGGACAAGAGGTTTTGTCGCAGAAATCGTCGATAGTTTTCGCTCGCAACCGTCCATTGTTTTTTCTCTGACTGGACAAGAGAAACAATACAGGCCTCCCACTCGGCAATCTCACCTCGCAGCTTCTCGTCAACGTGTACATGAACGAGCTCGACCAGTTCGTGAAGCAGTTGAGATTGAGGTTCAATCTCAATCTCCATCCCAATGCGGAAAAGAGTTGGGATGGGAAGGGCGCTGCGGTATAATGACACCTTAGTGTTTGCATTTCCTAGAAGCTAGCAGCTCGAGGCTATCCCATGATTTATTACGACAAAGTCACCAAACTCTACAACGGCAGCGAATCGCCCGCCGTCGCGGACATCACGCTGCGCATCGAGCCGAGTGAATTCGTCTCCATTGTCGGACACTCGGGCGCGGGCAAGACGACGCTTCTTAAGATGCTCTTCGCCGAGGTCCAGCCGACCGAAGGTTCTGTTTACTTCGGCTCGCAGGAAATAGGCGGCCTTTCGGCGCGGGAACTCCTGAAGCTCCGTCGTCACATCGGTACGGTTTTTCAGGACTTTCGGCTTCTGCCCACCAAGACGGTCTACGAGAATATCGCCTTCGCGCTCGAGGTCGCCGGCAAATCCGACGAAGACATCGAAGCCGACGTGCCCCATGTGCTGGAGCTCGTCGGTCTGCTCGACAAGATGTGGAACTTTCCCTCCCAGCTCTCCGGCGGCGAGCAGCAGCGTATCGCCATCGCCCGCGCCATCGTCAATCAACCCGATGTCCTCATCGCGGACGAGCCGACGGGCAACCTCGACCCCGTCAATGCGCACGACGTGGTGCAGATATTGAAAAAAATCAATGACCTCGGCACGACGGTCCTCCTCACGACGCACAACAAATCGGTCGTCGACTCTATCGGGCGGCGGGTCGTGACCATGGATCAGGGGCGCATCGTCCGCGACGACAAACAAGGGAAGTACGTGCTATAAGCGATATGGCGGAGAAAGTTGAGAGGAATCGCAGGACGCCGCCGGAAAGAAAAGAAAGAACACCCGCGAGAAGTCCCGAAAAAACACCAAACGTTGCGGCTACTGGAGTAGACCCGTACGGTCAAGATTCTTACAACACCCTATTATCAAACTTGTCTCCTCGTGGAACAGAACTTCACAAAGAGTGGCTAGCAGAAATCGCAGCTGCTAAAAAACATCCGGAGCAACCAAAATACATCGACCAAATTCAGGCCTCCGAAGCAATTTATCGCATAATTATGAATGACCATCTCAGCAAAGTCGGAATAAGAGATGTGTACGATTCCGACCTGATGTGTCTGGAATGGTCCGCCGATACTTACCAAACGAGCGATGTCGGCAAGGGAGGGATTATTCCGGGCGAGGGCGTTTTGCGAAAAAAAAGGCCGATCACAAAAACCGCTATATACGAACACGTCGACACCGATGCGATATTCGGTCGCAAACCCGTATACCTAACTGACATACACGTACCTTGGGGAACGGTTGCAGCGGACATCTTCATCACCAGTGCCCCTACAGTTACAGGTGGTACACAGGTCGTCAAAGCAGCCCTTAAACGACCACTCGAAATGAATCGCAGAACCTTCATCGCCACAGGCGTGAACGCGGCGCTGCTTTCCGGCGCACTTGCTATGGCCCTATTTCCTTTAAGGACACAAAGCGAGGTAATCCGAGCTTTCAGTGAGGGAATTGAGAAAGTGAATCCAACCGTCATGCCGGTACTGATGCGGTTGCGAAATCTGGCGATGGCGTACAAAGCAAAACTCGCCGTAACGGATTATCAAGGCATCGCTCATAAATCTGTCTCGAAAGACGTCGCGGCAACGAAACCCATCGTCTCGGTGATTGTTGGCCCTCTCCATTCACGCATGCGTGAGCTTATGTCCTTTTCTGAGAAAGATCTACTCGAAGCCCTTGAACAGTTGTTAACCTTTCTACCGCATATGCCGGACACTACACGTGATGAACTCGAGAACATTGGACGCTTGCGATTCAATTATCGCGCTGCGGCATGGGAATATAATCTGATCCGTCCTAACCTAACGTAGTTCCCTGAGTTATACTGTGGCTATGAGTTCATGGGTCAACTTAAAGAGAGTCGCGCGCTACGGGCTGATAGGTTTTGTGCGCAACGGCTTCGTGTCGCTCGCGGCCGTTCTCATCATGACCATCACGCTGTTCGTCCTCGCCGGCATCATGATTTCCGGCGCCGCGCTCGATGCGACACTACAGCAATTGACCAACAAGGTGGATGTGACCGTCTATTTCACTACGACCGCGACCGATGACCAAATCGCGGAGATCAAACAGTCGCTCGAAGCCCTGCCGGAGGTCGCCTTTGTCGTACTCGTGACCCGCGAACAGGCGCTCGCGACATTCCGCGAACGCCACCAGAACGACCAACTCACGCTTCAGGCACTCGATGAGCTAGGGAGTAATCCGCTCGGTGCCGCGCTCGAGGTGCGCGCGAAAGAAACCTCGCACTATGAAGCGATTACGAGATTCTTGGAGAGCCGGCAGGAGCAGGGCGGCGCCGGCGCCGCTATCGACAAGGTGAATTTTTATCAGAATAAGACCGCTATCGACACCCTTACCAACGTCATCGAGACGTCGAAACGGCTCGGGCTCGCGGTCGCGCTCGTTCTCGGTCTCGCGTCGCTCCTCATCTCGTTCAACACCATCCGCCTCGCGATATACACCGCGCGCGATGAGATAGGGGTCATGAATCTTGTCGGAGCGAAACATTGGTACGTGCGCGGCCCCTTCATGGTCGCCGGCGTCCTCTACGGGATCGTTAGCGGCCTCATCGTGCTCCTTCTTCTGTACCCGTTGACCGCATGGCTCGGTCCCGCGAGCGAGCGGTTTTTCGGCACGTTCAACGTCTTTTCCTACTATATCGACGCGTTCCCGCTCTTCTTTCTCGCGATAATGGGCCTCGCGGTGGGACTCGGCGCCCTGTCGAGCTATTTGGCGGTCCGCCGCTATCTTCGCAATTGACACTGCCGTGAGGCGCCCGGAGGGGGTGAATGTCGGCGTAGCCGATATGAGCCGTGTCACGCAAGAACGAGTACGTTCTTGCGCGAGACAGTAGACGTTACTTTTTTCACGAAGGTGTGCTACGATAAGGACCGATGAATCCCGTTAGAAATCGCGGACGACTCTTTCAAACAACTACCACGGTCGGTCTTAATAGCCTTAGCAAAATAGGGTGCGGAGTCCGTTCCGGTTCCGCGTCCTATTTCTAACGGGATGAAGAAGCGGCCCGGAGGCGGTCATAAGTATATTTTTGTTGTCGGCGGCGTGATGTCCGGCGTCGGCAAAGGCACGGCGGCGGCATCCGTCGGCAAGCTCCTCACGGCACGCGGCCTCTCGGTCAATCTCGTCAAAATAGATCCGTATCTCAATGTGGATGCGGGTACCATGAACCCCACAGAGCACGGCGAAGTGTTCATTCTCGATAGCGGTCTCGAGACCGATCAGGACATGGGCAACTACGAACGGTTCTTGGGGCGCGACCTCGGCCCCGAGGATTACATGACCAGCGGGATGGTCTACAAGACGGTCATCGAACGCGAACGCAATTTGGGATACGGGGGAAAATGCGTAGAAGCCATTCCGCACGTGCGCGACGAGATCGTCGAGCGCTTGGAGCGCTCCGCGCGCATGGCAAAGTCCGACGTGACGGTCGTGGAAATAGGCGGCACGCTCGGTGATTTTTCCAACGCGCTTTTTATCGATGCGGCGCGCGTCATGCATCTCAAGCACCCTGCCGATGTACTTTTCCTCATGGTCTCCTATTTGCCGGTCCCGAATACCATCGGCGAGATGAAAACGAAGCCGACCCAAAATGCCGTCCGCCAACTCAATGCCTACGGGGTTCAGCCCGACATCATCATCGCGCGCTCGACGCACACGCTCGACAAGAAACGAAAAGAGAAGCTCGCCATCTGGTGCAATGTGCAAGCCGACCACATCATTTCCGCGCCCGACGTGGATTCCATCTACGACGTTCCCTTGAATTTCGAGCGCGACAAGCTCTCCGACATACTGATGAGCCTCTTGGGGAAACGCGCGAAGCAAAATCCCGATTTTTCCGAGTGGAAACGTTTTGTCGAGCATGCGCATAACGGCAACGGCACAGTGAAGATCGGCATCGTCGGCAAATATTTCGACACCGGCGATTTCGTGCTCTCCGACGCTTACTTTTCGGTAATCGAAGCGATCAAGTTCTCCGCATATGCGCACGGGGTGCGGCCGGAAATCGCATGGCTCAACGCGAAAGACTACGAGGCAAATCCGAACGCGGTGTCCGAACTGAAGAAGTATGACGGCATTCTGGTGCCGGGCGGATTCGGCGAGACGGGCATCGAGGGGAAGATACGGGTTATCCGCTTCGCTCGGGAGAACAGCATACCGTATTTCGGCCTCTGCTACGGCATGCAGCTGGCGACCATCGAATACGCGAGGAATGTCGCGGGATTGAAGGGTGCGCACACGACCGAGATCGACGCGAAGACGCCGCATCCGGTCATCGCCATCCTACCGGAGCAGGTAGAAAAACTTGCCAAGAAGAATTACGGTGCCACGATGCGACTGGGTGCGTACCCGTGCGAACTCGTGCCGGGCACCATCGCGTACGAGGCGTATGCATCTCCCTCGAAGCTGGAAGCTGGAAGCTCGAAGCTCATCAGTGAGCGCCATCGCCACCGCTATGAAGTGAATCCCGAATACATACAACGGCTCGAAGATGCGGGGCTGGTTTTTTCCGGCAGGTCACCCGACGGTCACCTCATGGAAATAGCGGAACTTCCGAAGAGCGTCCACCCGTTTTTCCTCGGTACGCAATTCCATCCCGAAATGAAAGCGCGCCCCCTCACACCGCACCCGCTTTTCAGCGCATTCATCAAAGCAGCGATAGAAGGAAAGAAGGCACCGTCGACAGGTGCCTATCATGAACGATAGGCCATGGGCGTTTCTCTGAAACTCGTTTCGCTCAATGTTGAATACTCGAAGCACGTCGAGCCGGCGATAAGTTTTCTTGCGGACCGGAAGCCGGACGTCGCGTGCATCCAAGAGTTGTACGAACGGGATATACCGCGAATGTCCGAAGCCATCGGCAGTAGCGCCCACTTCTTTGTCCCCATGACGTTGCATTCGACCGAACATCCGCCCGAGGCGATGGGAATCGCGATATTCTCCCGCCACGGAATTGCGCACCCAAGAGCGGAGTACTATCGGGGCTCTCCAGACTCCGTCCCGACGCAGGACCCGCGCGACGCGGCGACGTTCAACAATAAGAACCAGATGATGATCTTCGGTGAGATAGAAAAAAACGGCACGACCTTCACCATCGGCACCACCCACTTCACATGGACCCCCGACGGCCAGCCGACCGAATCGCAACGCACCGACATGCGGTCGCTTTTGCAGGTCTTGGAAGCCGCCGGCGAATGCGTTTTTTGCGGAGATTTCAATGTTCCCCGCGGAGGAGAGCTGTGGGCAATGCTCGCGAGCCGCTATACGGACAACGTGCCCCCGCACTACACCACGTCCATCGACGGGAATTTGCATCGCAGGGGGCAACTCAACCTCATGGTCGACGGAATATTCTCGACGCCGCGATATTCGGTATCCGATTTCGAAATGGTCAGCGGCGTGAGCGACCATTGTGCGCTTGTTGCGACTGTTTCCATAGCGCAAAATTGACTTTTTCGCCCGCGCGGGTATAATGAGCCATGGCACGTAAGCAAATCTTCGACGAAAGTTTTACATTCGACGACGTACTCATCCGCCCTGCCGCTTCCGCCATGGAGCCTGCGGAGGCCTCTCTCCAAACGAAAATAGCCGGACTCACCCTGAAGGTGCCTTTTTTGTCTGCCGCGATGGACCGCGTGACGGAAGAGGAAATGGCCATCGCTCTGGGCAAGCTCGGGGCTTTAGGCGTCGTACACCGCAACTGCTCCATCGAAGTACAGGTCAAGATTGTGACCACCATAAAAAAGGCCGGTGTTCCGGTCGGAGCCGCGTGCGGCCCCTTCGCCGCCGACCGCGCAAAGGCCCTCGACGCAGCGGGATGCGACGTGGTCGTCATTGATTGCGCACACGGACACAATTTAAATGTGGTCGCGAGCGCGCGGAAAATAAAGAAAAGTCTGAAACATGCAAAAATGATCTTCGGCAACATCGCGACCGCCGAAGCGGCAAAAGCGGCCTGCACCTTCGCCGATGCGGTCAAAGTCGGCGTGGGGCCGGGCTCCATCTGCACGACTCGCATCATTAGCGGCGTCGGTGTCCCGCAACTCTCCGCAATTCTCGAAGTCGTTTCAGTCGCTTCCAAGAAAGGAATACCCGTCATCGCCGATGGCGGCATGCGCACTTCGGGCGACATCGCGAAGGCGCTCGCGGCCGGAGCGTCGGCCGTCATGCTCGGCAATCTACTTGCCGGCTGCGATGAGACGCCGGGCAAGACTGTCATAAAGGGCGGAAAGAAATTCAAAGAATACCGCGGTATGGGCTCCAAGTCGGTCATCGAGAGCGCCGCGGGGAAGGAGCGCTACTTCACGCACGGGAGGAAAGCGGTGCCGGAGGGCGTCGAGGCGCTCGTCCCGTGCAAAGGTCCCGTCAACGATGTCGTCGCGACGCTTACATCAGGCGTTCAGGTCGGCATGGGATACGTGGGCGCGCGCGATCTGAAGCAATTCACGAAAAAAGCAAAGTTCATCCGTATCACGCCCGCATCCATCGCGGAGGGCAAACCCCACTCGCTGTCGGGCATCATCGGGTAAAGCATGTTTGACCATCTCTCCGGAGCGTACCGGAGCGCAGTTTTTTGACGGAAGAGTGGCTCAAACCGTCAAAAATACCGCGCTCCGGCACGCCGCACCTGCCATATTCCGGAGTTTCCAGACACACTTCTAGTCTGGCGTCTCCGTCAGCGCCGTCGTACATTGCAGTGATGCGAGCATCTTTTTTCGCCGCCGCTCTTGTGCTTTCGGCAGGAACGCTCGCGTTCTTTGTGTACACGCCCATGCCTTCGGATACGCGGGATGATATCACCGTCGTGCCGCTCCCTCCCATGAAGCCGCCCCGCGCCGAGATCATTTTCGGCGGCGATATGATGTTCGACCGCTTTATCAGGGTCACGACCGAAAAGAACGGCGGAGATTTTATTTTTTCATGCCTTGAACCGCTCTTTCGGAGTGCCGACATGGTCGTCGCGAATCTTGAAGGACCGATAACGCGGAGCGCCTCGGTCAGCGTCGGTACGAAGCCGCAAGAGGCGGATAATTTTGCCTTTACCTTCCCGACATCGACCGCACGTCTCCTCGCGCGGCACAACATCCTCGCCATTTCCACCGGCAACAACCACATACGCAATTTCGGCCGCGAGGGCGCGGAAGAAACCGCGCAGTACCTGCGGGAAGCGGGTGTCGGCTTTGCGGGGGATTTGCCGCACCCGGCGACTTTTGAGATGAAGATACGCGGCGTCCCACTTGCACTTATTTCATACAACGAATTTTCCGCAGGATACGGGAGTGCCTCAACGACGCTCGGCGAGATTGCCGCAGCCCGCGTGCGGGGGTATCTGCCCGTCGTCTTTGCGCACTGGGGTGTTGAGTACGCGACGACTTCGTCGGCATATTCGCGCGAATTAGCCCATAGTTTTGTTGATGCGGGCGCGGAAATCGTCGTCGGCGCGCATCCGCATGTCGTGCAGGAACACGAAGTGTATGGCTCGACCATGCTCGCCACAGGCGGCGGCAAGCACATCTATTACTCGCTCGGCAATCTCATATTCGACCAGTATTGGAACGAGCGCGTTCGCGCCGGTCTTCTTTTGAATGTCGTTTTTGGGGCGAACGGCGTTGAATCAATCGAAGAGCTCCCGGTACACCTCGAACGTGATGGCCGTACATGCCCTGTACTTTGATGGGAAACATGAAATGATTTATCACACCATACGTCTTCACTCACACTATGAAAATACTCATCGCACTCCTCATTCTCGCAGGCCTCGGTATCGGTGTGTATACCTACAACGCACAGACCTCGAAGGACACGAACGGGCCTTCGGCGGGCGACACCGCCTCCTCCCCAAATACCACAGGACTCATATCGGTAGACCGCAGCAACAGAGGGCTGACGAAATTTCCCTCCGATGTCCTCTCTGAGACCAATACGCAGGCGCTGGACCTTTCGCACAACACGCTCACCGGAGCAATGCCCGCCGAGATACGCCGTCTGCAAAATCTGGAGGTGCTCGATATAAGCGATAACGACATGACGGGCCTTCCGGCGGAACTCGGCCAGCTCAAGAAACTCCGCAT
>JBBUAA010000067.1:0-6727 GCA_038061075.1 Patescibacteria group bacterium
CGGAGAACAGCACGGAGCCGGAGGAGCTATTTGTGGAGTTCTGAATCGCGGAACAATCGTCGTGTGCATCCCGATACTTCAGTTTAAACTGAAGTATCGGGGTTTGGGCGATTTGAGCTGGTCACAATAGAGTGCCACTAGTCCATTCTTGTACATATGTACAGTAATGAACACGGAGGACGTCTCAATGTCTCCGCAACGCCATCGGGGGGCGGAATTTTCAAACACTCCCTGATGCTGGCGCTCAACAAGGGGGCTTGCTAGACTTCCAAAACCAAATCCATGAAGAAGAACCTGAACAAGAAGGGGCATGCCGACCGCTGGGTCGCCGTTTCGGGCGGCTTCGACCCGCTGCATATCGGCCATGTGCGGATGTTCAAGGAGGCCAAGAAACTGGGCGACAAGCTGGTCGTTATCATCAATAACGACCATTGGCTGCGCAAGAAAAAGGGATTCGTTTTCATGCCGCAAAAGGAGCGTGCCGAGCTCATCGGAGCGCTCCCGTTCGTCGATCAGGTCGTCCTGACCGGTCACAAAGAGGCCGATGCGGACGGAAGCGTCTGCCGCGCGCTCGAGAAATTGAAGCCGGCCGTCTTCGCCAACGGCGGCGACCGCGCGGCCGGCAATATCCCAGAGTACGCGCTCTGCAAAAAGCTCGGCATCAAAATGGCGTTCAATGTCGGGAAGGGCGGCAAGGTGCAGTCGTCGTCGTGGATGGTACAGAACGCGAGCCGTCCGGTAAAAAGGTCCGAGCGACCGTGGGGTGAATATTACGGATGGGACGAGGGGAAGAAATGGAACCTCAAGACTATCTATATCAAGCCGAAGAAGCGACTGAGCCTGCAGTATCACCATCATCGCGAGGAATGGTGGCTCCTCGTCGAGGGCGAGGCAGAGGCCACGACCGGTCAAGGAAAAGATTCGAAGACTATCGAGTTGAAAAAAGGTGAAGTCTTCCGCGTCGGGGAGCGGCAGGTCCACCGGCTTTCATCGAAGAAGGGGGGCGTCGTCGTCGAGGTGGCGTACGGGGATTTCGATGAGGCCGATATCGTCCGTCTCGAGGACGACCACGGACGACATAGAGCGAGTGAAGCGCGCGAGCCTAGCTCGCGCGCATCCCTGCCTAGAGGCTCGAAAACCGGCACGGTTTACGGCCGTTGATATGTGGTGGTACGGGCGCGTACACAGAGAGCAGGCGATTGTCGCGCTTATCGTCGCCGTTGTCGTGATAGCGCGCGTGGCGTCGTTTGCATACTTCTCGTCGCTTGCCGCGGGGAATCCTGATGCGAATCCGTACCCCGTCGTAGCGGGGGATTCCGTACACTATGCGCAGTGGGGGAATAATCTCCTCACACTTCATGCCTATCAAGAGACTCCGGGAGAACCGCTCCGAGCCGCGCCGCCGGGGTATCCGGCACTGCTTGCGGGGATAAAATTCGTGACGGGAAGTATGACGCCGGTCGTCATCCTGCAAATACTTCTCGCGTCGCTTGCCTCCGTGCTCATATATAGAATGGCGCGCACGTTCACCCCGTTAGAGGCGAAGCCTCTAACGGGGCTCATACCCGCACCCTATGCGCTTCTGCCCGCGCTCGTGTACGCCATCGACCCCATGGCCGTGTTCACCGATTCCGCGATAATGACGGATGGAATTTTTAGCGCGCTCTTGGTGTGCACGGTGTATCTTGCTTATTTTCAATCGCGTGTGCGGGGCCCTGTGCGCTGGGGTCTGGTAGGGCTCCTGCTCGGCGGCCTTACGATGATTCGTCCCATTGCGGAATTTCTCGTGGTCGTATTTCCGGCGATGTACCTTTTGCGCGAATGGCTTGCGGTGAGGCAATCGAATCCGATGAGTGACGTGCGCGTCGACGGCGCGCGGTGGAAAGCGACAGTCGCTTGTATCGCGGGATTCGTCCTCGTCGTCACTCCGTGGATGATACGCAACCACACACACTTCGGCTCGTATGAGATTTCCCCACTCGGCGGTCATAATCTCCTGACCTTTAGCGTGCGCGGCTTTCTCGCATGGCGGGTGTTGGGGGAGACAGAGCAGCCCCTGCCCGCGATACTCGTATTGCGGCACGCGAACGACCCGGTATTTTCGGCCGTTGATGCGACGATAGCGAAAGACCTCGCGGCCATCACGCCGCAGGGCGAAGACACGCAAAGTTACGAAGGGCAGCTAGCGGTCCGGTACATACTGCATGACCCGATAGGGTACGCATATTTTCATGCCGTGAATACGATACCGTTCTTTCTCTCCAGCAGCATCGCGTTTTACGGACAGCTTGCGGAGCAGGTACGCGACAATCAGGGATTTTATGCGCCGACGATGCTCTCGTTATTCGACGCGCTCGGACGCATGCGGCATCCGGAAAGTCTCGCCTCATTCACGGCCGCCGTCCTCGACGCCGCCCCCATACTATTGGAGATGATGTTCTGGATGCTTGTCTCGCTCCTCGCTCTCATCGCACTCATACTTCGCCGGCGCGACTTCTCGATACTTCTCTTCGTGGTACTCGTCGCGTATTTTGCGGCGCTCACCGGTCCGATGGCGATGGCGCGATACCGTGTCCCGGCGGAACCGTATCTTTTGATACTTGCCGTTGTGGGGGCGTACGAAGTAGTGCACCGTTTGAAGAATGCTTGGCACGAACGCACGAACATCAGGACTTCCGCCGGATCTTGAAGCCGATGCCGTTGGGCTCGCCGAGCCGCATCGCGGCGTCGAGAAGGTAAGGAATATAGAACAGATAGAATAATGCCGCCATGAGGGGGGCGAAATGTATCGTGTTGAAAATACTGAAGAGGATGCGCCCGAAGGCGTACTCGTAGGAGGACACTTCCGCAATAGAGAGGTTGTGCGGCGCGAGTATGGTGCGCATTTCTTCGACGTTGTATCCGGGGCGTTCGTGGCCGAACATCGGGTAAATGCGTTCGTTGTATTTCGAATGATACGGCACCGTGATTATCATCGTGCCCTCCGGCGCAAGTACGCGCGCGAGTTCGGAGACCGCTTTTGCGTCGTCCTTGATATGTTCGATGACGTCGGAGCAGATGATGAGGTCGTACGAACCGTTTTGGAAAGGCAGGTCGGTGATAGAGCCGGTATACGTCTTCACGCGGCGGTCGAGTGCGGGCCGTTCTTTCTTTCTCGCCGTGAGCGCGTCGGTCCTCTCTTGCTCAAGATCGATGGCATCGACCGAATACCCGCGCTCTGCCAAGGTCAGCGCATAGATGCCATATCCCGACCCCGCATCGAGAATGCGGGCGCTCCGAGGCGTACCCTTGATAAAACGGAATATGATACGTGCGCGGGCGCGGAATCCGAGGTGGGGAATACCGATGAATGCGAGCGCGAGCTTCGTAAGCGGGCCGCTTCGTACGCTGTACTCTTTACCGTCCGCCGTCCCCAGCTCGATGGTCGAAAAATGCCGCAGTATCGAACCGGTGATCATATGAGTTTGCGATATTGTACCAGTCCGAAGTGGGGGACACTAGCGCACGTTTTTTCGGGTTCACACCATATCGACCTCGTAGGTCGATAGATAGGCAGAAGGTTTTCAAACGTGCTCTATGCTAGATTGTGAGGGATGCTATGAAAATTGAACTGTGCATCCCCGCCTTCAACGAGGAGCGCGTGATAGCCGAAGCCGTGCATGCGGTGTTGAGAGTATTCCGCAAGGTCGGGAAAGAAGTCGTGCTCACCGTCGTTGACAATGCTTCGACGGATAGGACCGCGAGTATCGTGAAGGGCATTGATGGCGTGAGGGTTGTGTCGATTCCCCTCCGCGGGAAAGGGGCGGCCGTCGTCGCCGCGGCGCGGCGGTCGGAGGCGGACATCTTCGGCTTTCTCGACGCCGACCTCTCGGTGGACCCGAATGAGGTGCTGTCGCTCCTTCCGCTCCTTGAGCGCAAGGAATGCGACATCGTTATCGGTTCGCGCCTGATGGACAGCAGAATCGTTGACCGCGGAAAATTCCGCACTTTTTCGTCACGGGTATTCAATAGGATACGGAAAATGCTCGTGGGTATCGCGGTAGAGGACACGCAGTGCGGACTGAAGCTCATGAATGCGCGGGGGAGAAAAGTCCTTGCCGCATGCGAGGAGACGGGATGGTTCTTCGATATAGAATTTCTTGCGCTCGCCGAGAGGGCGGGTTTGCGCATCCGCGAAGTACCGGTGCATTGGCATGAACACCGGTTTCCGGATAGGGTGAGCAAGCTCCATCATGTGCGCGACTCGGTGGAGGCCCTGCGTACCATGCTCCGGATACGGCGGCGCATCTTGCGCGCAACGGACTCGTTTCGACGTAGCGGGGCGGAGGCGGACATTCCGCCGCGCTAGGGGCCGTGCTAGAATACTCGCCATGGCACTCGAAAAGACGCTCCGGTGGATCGTCCTCTCCGGCGTTTTCGCGCTTCCCTTCATCGTCTTTTTCGTCGCGAGCTCGCTCTTCTTCCCCTTCATTACCGGCAAGAATTTTGCGTTCCGCATCATCGTCGAGGTGATAACGGGCGCATACCTCGCGCTCGCGCTCGCCAACCCCGCGTACCGGCCGCGCCGCAATTGGCTCTTGGCCGCATTTGCGATCTTCCTCATCGTCATCGCCGTCGCCGACGCGATGGGCGCGTACCCGTTTAAAAGTTTCTGGAGCAATTACGAGCGCATGGACGGGTGGGTCACACAGGCGCATCTCTTCGCATACTTTCTCGTCGCGGTGTCGGTCTTAAACACGGCAAAGCTCTGGCGAAGCCTATGGCAGGTGTCCCTCGTCGTTTCGGCGTTCGTCGGCCTCTACGGGCTCCTGCAGATGTTCGGCATCGCAAGCGTGAACGCGGGATTCTCCTCGGCGTCGCGCATCGATGCGACCTTTGGCAATCCCATCTACCTCGCGGCGTACATGCTCTTCAATGTGTTCATCGCCGCACTCCTCTGGAGGCGTGCATGGAAGGATGCTCCGATAGGCCACCGGACACTGCCCGCGGTTCTGTACGGCGGCGTCATCGTGCTTGATACAGTCGTATTGTTTTTGACGGGAACGCGCGGAGCCATGCTCGGCATCATGGGCGGGGGACTCCTGTGCGCGCTTCTCCTCGCGGTCTTTGCACGCCCCGCCGCGGGCGGGGCACGGGAGTCGCCGCACGCGCGGAAAATCAGCGTCAGCGTCATCGTCGGCTTCCTCGTCCTCGCCGGCGGGTTCTACCTCGTAAAAGATCAGGCATGGATACAGAAGGTGGGATTCTTGAGCCGGCTCGCGACCATTTCACTTTCCGACTCGACGACCAAGGCGCGCCTCCTGAATGCGGGTATGGCGTTCGAGGGGTTCAAAGAGCGGCCGCTCCTCGGATGGGGACAGGAGAATTACGCCATCGTCTTCGACAAGTATTACGACCCGCGCATGTACGCGCAGGAACAGTGGTTCGACCGCGTGCACAACACCGTTCTCGATTGGCTCGTTGCGGGCGGCGCTCTGGGGCTTCTCTCGTACCTCGCGCTCTTTGCTTGCGCGCTCTGGTGTATTTGGCGACCGAGCGTCGAGCGAGGAAGTACTGAGGCGAGCACGCCGAATGTGAAGCGCGACATCTTCGACGTATTCGAGCGGAGTATTCTGACCGGCCTCCTCGCCGCATACTTTTTCCATAACCTCTTCGTCTTTGACAACATCACGAGCTATATTCTTTTTGTCTCCGTGCTCGCTTACATCGCGTGGCGCGTCAATGCCGCACGCACTCCCGCGCCCCTCTTCGCGAGCGTCCGGACGGCGCGCGGCGCGCTTCCCGTCGTGGCCGCATGCGCGGCACTCGCCGTATGGGGCGCCGGCTGGTGGGTCAACGCGAAGCCGCTCGAAGCGAATCGCACGCTTCTGAAGGCGATTGCCGCGCAACAGGGGGGCATCACGAAAAATCTCGAATACTTCAAAGCGGCCATCGCTCTCGGGAGCTACGGTACGCAGGAAGCCCGCGAACAGCTCTCGCAGGGAGCGGCGCAGCTCGTGAGGGCGGAGGGAATTCCCGACGACGTCAAGAAAAATTTCGCCGAGACGGCCGCAAAAGAGATGTCTCTACAGGCCATAGATTCGCCGCTTGATGCGCGCTTTCCGCTTTTCCTCGGCGTTCTTCTGGACGCCTACGGCGCATACGCCGAGGCGGCCACCGCTCTCTCGCATGCGCTCGAGCTTTCGCCCAAGAAGCAGACCATTCTCTACGCGATAGGGTCGAACGCATTTGCGCGCGGCGACACGGCCGCGATGCTCGATGCATTCAAACGGGCATATGAATTGGCACCCGAAAACAACGATGCGCGCATCTACTACGCCGCCGCGCTTATCCGTGTAGAGGGCGCGGACGCCGCCGATGAGCTACTCGCGCCTCTTATGGAGTCCGGCGCCGCCGCGGACACGCGGGTCGCCGCGGCGTACGTGTCGCGCGGGCGCTACGACAAAGTCGCCCTCATCTGGGAAGCGCGCGTGAAGGCGCAGCCGCAGGATGTGCAGGCGTATTTCACGCTCGCCGCCGCATACTTCGGCGCAAAAAATCCCGCGCGCGCCGTTTCTGTCCTGCAGACGGTCGGGAGCCTGATACCGGGCTCGAAAGAACAAGCCGATCAGTTCATCAAAGAGATACGGGACGGCACGGCAAAAATATAATCTCGGCGACTAAAAAGTCACGTTGTGACTTATCCACATACCGCGGATAAAAATGCCGCATATCTCTCACGCGGTGC